>OMUK01000078.1 GCA_900314215.1 uncultured Prevotellaceae bacterium | reverse complement strand
TTTAATAGTTTATATCTACGCCTCGATCAATGCCGCCATTTTGCAACATGCGATTTGCTTTTTTCTGTCTCTTGCCAAAATCAAACGTATAGTTAACACCGAGCAGAACCTTGTTAGCATTGTTTTTTATATTTTGAGTGAGGGTTTCGGGGTGAACATCAGATATCGTTATTCTTTTATAATTGGAACCGCGTTTTGTGAACAGGTTTATAGCTGTTGCCGAAAAATTCCATCTTTTGTATCGATAATTTAGAGATATCGAATTCCATCGGTCATTTGTACTGAAAACATTGCCCGACAAGTTGTAGCGAGGCACGATATCATAGTTGGCCGACACTAGCCAAGCGCCAAAACTTACTGCGCCATTTAGTGATGCATATAACCGATTTTTGCGATAACTTGTTGTTGAAATATCCAAGTGATAATTGTCCCAGCCAAGCTTGCCCCATATTGTTGCAAAACCAAACAAATCCTGTACCGACAGGTTCAATTCAAGATTTATCAGGTCGTCATGGCTGCCATTGATGGGCTTACTCATAAATTTATCGTAATAGGGGCTGGATTTATCTGCAATATAGCTGTAAGAGTAATAGATGGGATTAAAATTACGGCTGTGTGCCGCCCACAGGGAAGTGGTAAATTTCTTAAAGCTATACCGTATAAAAATCCTATTTCGTAGATATTCTGACGGATTTAAGTCGGGGTTGCCTTGTCTTATCGAGATGTCGTCGATCCTCTGCACTGTCGATGATTGCTGTGATACAGAAGGCATTGACGGGTCATACATGAGCAAGTAATTTACTGTCACATATTTCGACAACGGAAGGTTCATACTGATGTTCGATTTCAATCTCACAGCGTTCACAATGTATGAATTGTTGTCGCTATGGTTGTAAACAAGATTTAGGCTTGCCGAATATCGCAGCGTTTTTATTCGACCAAAAATCTGACCATAGGCCGACAATCGGTTTTGATTGATTCTCACTTTTTCCGTTAGCCCATTTTCGGATTGCTTGTTTTCTGCGCCATTATAATAATCTTGCAGGCCAAAGTTGGTGGTAAAACGGTCAAACGACCGGCTGTACATGAATTCCAGGCCTGCACGCCATGACTTGTTGGCGATATGAGTCATTGTTGTATCGTTTCTGGCCATTTCATCATGCAAATCATAGTAATCTCTATCGTATTTGCCCGAAGAATATCGGCTATACAAGTTTGCCTCTATGTATTGGCGTTTGTCGATCTGCTTCCTGAAGAAAAGATCTAAGTTTGGAGATTTAAAATTAATATTGTTGTGTTTAAGATTGGTGTAGTTTGTTCTGTTGTTTTTAAACGACTGAGAAACAATTGCATTGTCATTGATGTCTTGATCTTCGAGAGCAAGTCCCAGTTGTGCCATAAATGTGGTTGCAGGATTATGCATATAGGTGTAACCCAGCAGCAACTCATTGCTCAAGTACTGAAACTTTCCTGGCATTCCCTCTTGAGATCTTTTTATGGGCTCTTCACGCCCTATATACTCTGCTTGCGAGTTTATTTCTCTTTTGTCGTAATCTCGCCAGTTGGTGCGATAGTTGAAATCCCATTCCGATTTCTTGCTATGATAATTCACTCCTGCATTCGCGTTGACAAACTCTGTCGTCACAGCTGTGAGCACATTGGTCATCACTGTACCTCCATCCTCACGAGGCTTCAAGATCACATTGATAACCTGACGGTTGTCGTACCTCACATCTGGGCTGTCGTAATACTCAATGCGTGATACATCTTGAGGTTTCAATGACAGGAATTTACTTAAACTGCTGGGTTTCCCGTTCATCTTAAATACAGGTGTCTTTCCGTCGACTTGCACCCTTTGCAATGTTTCGTTTACTATGAGCCCAGGCATTTTGTATTGCATGTTGTTGAGCAGCGAAAGGCCATCGGTTGAGTGGACGATTTCTTTGGATGATGGGATTAAGATGTATCTGTCGGGTTTTTGTATTATCGATTGTGCTGTGACCGTCACCTCATTTAGCTCAATTGCCTGTTTGTTTAGCTTAACCACGCCCAAATCAACAAACTCGTCGTCAGTGCCATTCACATTAATATAGACAGGAGTATAGCCATCCTTATTTATTTCTATCGACAAGGTGGAATCCTTTACATTTCCCGATGTAAATTGCCCAAAAGGATCAGTCTCAACACCTACTTTTATTTTGTTGGCGCTATTACGACCAATTACAACAGCTTTTCTTATTGGGTTGTTTTGTTCATCAACTATAGTGCCTTTAATTACATATGCATAGGAGCTCACGGCTTGCAATAAAAGCAAGACCGTGAATAATATTTTTCCATACAAGCTGTATGGTTTTATTGGATTTTTATACAAAAAAAACATTACCATCATTACGACTCATGCTCAATGAATGATGAATGTACTTACTCAAGTCAAAATTGTGGCAGACTTGCTCAACGGTTTTAAAAAAATTATGCATAGAAGGTTAGTGCTATGTATTTCTATTTTGCAATATTACAAAATATTTTTGATTCTCAAAAATTTACTATACATTCTTTCGCGGCACTCCACGTGCAATGAGCAAAGTTTCTAATGGGGAAAGGCAGCATGCAATCATAAAAAGCAGTTTAGAAAACGCTATTGTGTGGTCGCTATGGCTGTGAAATAGCCCAAAAATTTTGTAATTTTGTGGCCACAATTGTAGCGACAATGAAAATAAAAGACAATGTCTACATTCAACTGTTTGTCACGTTTTTCAAGATAGGCTTGTTCACCTTCGGTGGCGGATGGGCCATGATATCGATCATACAGCGCGAGATTGTCGACAACAGGCACTGGATTGAGGAGGACGACTTTCTCGACCTGCTGGCCATTGCCCAGTCGATGCCCGGCATTCTGGCAGTGAACATATCTACCGTGATAGGCGACCGGCTGCGCGGGGTGAAAGGGAGCCTGGCAGCATCGATAGGCACCATCGTGCCCTCGTTTGTCATCATCTTGCTCATCGCCATCTTCCTCACGCCCGACACCATCAAGAACAACGCCACGCTCACGGCCATCTTCAAGGGAATACGTCCTGCTGTGGTGGCCCTCATCATCGCGCCAGTGATAACGACGGCCAAGAGCGCCCACATCAACTGGAAAACGGTGATTATCCCAATAGCCGTGGCATTGCTCATCTACTCGAAGTGGGCCTATGTGTCAAACCCCATCGTCTACATCGTGCTGGGCGCTGCCGGTGGATACCTATATTACGTGAACTTTGTGGTTAAGAAAAAGAAGGAGGGCGAGCAATGCTAGAGACCTATCTCAAACTCATATGGGCCTACTTGAAAATCGGGCTCTTCGGCTTTGGCGGCGGCTATGCCATGCTCTCGCTCATTCAGAACGAAATTGTGGGGTCGAGCTGGTGCCCACAAATCACCAACCAAACCTTTACCGACATTGTGGCCATCTCGCAGATGACGCCTGGCCCCATAGGCATCAACAGTGCCACCTACATTGGCTACGTGGCCTGCGGAGGCAGCGTGCTCGGGTCGCTGGCAGCTACCGTGGCAGTGGTGTTGCCGCCATTCCTGCTGGTGCTCTACGCCAGCCACTTCATCACCAAGCACGAGAGCAGCGCCATCATCAAGGGGGCCTTCATGGGACTGCGCCCGGTAGTGGTGGGACTTATCGCCAGCGCGGCATTGCTGCTGATGAACGGCGAGAACTTTGGCACTACCGAGCCCGACATCATCAAGTCGGTGCTGCTGTGTGTGGGCAGCTTCGGCGTGGTGTATTTCACCAAGATTCACCCCATACTCGTGATCATAGCCGCAGGCGTCATAGGTTACTTTATTTTTATTTGAGTCATGAATTATAACGAAACGATAGATTATCTTTACAGGCAACTGCCCATGTTTGAACGCCAGGGCGGCAGTGCCTACAAGCCAGGATTGGGCACCAGCCATGAGCTCGACGACCTATTTGGCAACCCGCACCGAGCCTACAAGTGCATACACGTGGCAGGCACCAACGGCAAAGGCTCGGTCGCTCACCTGCTCGCCACCGTGCTGCAACAAGCCGGGCACAAAGTGGGCCTCTACACCTCGCCCCACATCGTCGACTTCAGAGAGCGCATCAGGGTGAATGGCGAGATGATACCACAGGAGCAAGTGGTCGACTTCGTGCAGCGCTACTTTGCCACGGGCTACAAGGGTCACCCCAGTTTCTTCGAACTCACCTCGACCATGGCATTTGACTACTTCAAGAAATGCAATGTGGACTATGCAGTGATTGAGGTGGGCCTGGGCGGACGGCTCGACAGCACCAACATCATCACCCCCATGCTGAGCGTGATCACCAACATCTCGCTCGACCACACCCAGTTTCTGGGCGACACGCTGGCACAGATAGCCGGTGAGAAAGCCGGCATCATCAAGCCCGGCATCCCAGTGGTAGTGGGCGAGGCCGAGGGCGACGTGCGCCGCGTGTTTCTTGACAAAGCCAGCGCCACACACTCCCCCATCACCCTGGCGCAAGAGCACCCGCTCGTGAACGAGGGCCACATCGACGGCAGCAAGCTGCAACTCATGACCGCCATGGGGCCAATCGACGACCAACTGGGCGGCGAGTACCAAATCAAGAACGCCAACACCGTGCTCAACTGCGTGGAAGTGTTGCGAGGCTTGGGCCTGAAGATCACCGACGACGACGTGAAATACGCCTTTGCCCACGTTGCCGAGC
Organism: uncultured Prevotellaceae bacterium; assembly: GCA_900314215.1. GTDB lineage: Bacteria > Bacteroidota > Bacteroidia > Bacteroidales > Muribaculaceae > Sodaliphilus. The sequence goes on along the minus strand of OMUK01000078.1, from coordinate 38,337 downwards.
TCTCGGGCCTGATAGGCCGCTGGCAAGTGCTAGGCACCAGGCCCAAAGTGGTGTGCGACTCGGGGCACAACGTGGGGGCATTCCTCTATATCACTCGCCAGCTGCAAGAGGAGCACTACGACCACCTGCACATGGTGCTGGGCTTCATGCGCGACAAGGATATCGACGACATACTCGAGATGCTGCCCCGCGATGCCACCTACTACTATTGCAACGCCCAGTCGGCCCGCGCCCTGCCCGCCGCCGAGCTCAAAGAAAAAGCTGCCACCCATCACCTGACGGGCAGCAGCTATGATAGCGTGCAAGAGGCCTATCACACAGCCTTGCAGGCCGCACAAAGCGGCGACCTCGTGTATGCCGGCGGCAGCATGTATGTGCTCGCCGAAATCCTTGGAGAAAACAAAAACTGAGCTAGCTTTCCCCTCAATATCGCGCCATCGCAGCTAAAATCTCACCGGGGCCCCAGCTTGCTGAATCGACTTGATGGCAGCAAAAGTAGCCCGGGTCACACTGAAGATTTCATCGAGCGGAATGGGCAGCGAGCCACCCCTCAACGAGTCGAAGAAAGCCTGCATCATGCACTTCTGGCCCTTATCTTGAACCGCCAGCTTGCGGGTAGCCACTTTCTTGCCATAGATTTCGCATTTCTTGAAATCGTGGATGATGCCAGCCTTACCCGAAGCGTAAACTTCCAAGTACTCCTTGGGCAGACTCTTGGGCCCATTGGCATAATAGGCCACCACGCCCGTAGAGCCATTGGCAAACTCGACAATGATGTTGACCGTGTCGTTGAGACCCTCGGGGTCGGGCAAAGCCGAAGCCGACACTTGCACGGGATTGCTGCCACAAATGAATGCCATCAAATCGATGAAATGACACACTTCGCCCAAGATGCGTCCGCCGCCTATCGCCTTGTCTTGAATCCATGACGATGAAGGGATGAAGCCGGCATTCACACGATAGATCATCGACATCTTTCCCTCGCCCATCTCCTGCTTGAGCAGTGTGGTGAGCGGTGAGAAACGACGGTTGAAGCCTATCATCACGCCGCAATGCTGCTGCTCGCACAAGTCTTGTATCTCATTCAGCTCATCGATATCAAGGCACAGCGGTTTCTCGACATATACATTTTTGCCAGCCTTCAAGCCATCAATCACATATTTTGCATGCGAGTTGTGGCGGGTAGTGATGAACAAAGTGTTGATATCTTGATTTTGGATGATGTCGTCCTCACTCGAGGTGCACTGCGAGAAATGATACTTCTCGGCCACACGCTTTGAGGTGGTGCCCGAATTGGTCATCACGCACACTCGGCCCACCTCGCTCTCGGGCGGCAAGTAGGGCAAAAGATTGCTTTGCGCATAACTGCCAGCCCCTATAAAGCCAATGTTGATCGACGTGAGCGGTGCATTTTGGGCTATAGTCATTGCCTTGCGCACGTGCTCCTTGGTGTAGTCATACTCAAGGACCATGCCCAGATAAGGCTCACTGCGCTTGGCAATGATGTCGTAGGCCCGAGGAGCGTCTTCAAACTTGAAGCGGTGGGTTGTCAAGTGCGACAAATCAATCTTGTGGGTGTAGAGAAGCTGCTGGAATGCCTCCATGTTTCGCTTCTCGGTCCACCGCACATAGGGGGCTGGGTAATCAATGCCCTCTTCCTCATATTTATTGTCGTAGCGACCAGGGCCATAGGAGCACGACATGCGCAATTCAAGTTCCTTTTTGTACCAGTAGGGATTTCTCTCAAAGCCAGTGGGCACAGCGCCAAGCACCACTACCCTGCCCTTTTTGCGGGCAATCGCGCCAGCAAAGTTGATGGGGTCGAGACTCGACGTGCCGGCAGCAATAATCACTGCATCAACGCCCAAGCCGCCAGTGCTGGCGGCAATCTGCTCCTCGATGCCCGGAGCATTGCGCACGATGCCCAAGTCGACACAATTATTGCGAGCGGCATTCACTGCATTTTCAGAGACATCAACGCCCACGACATATATGCCCGAAGCCTTCAACAAGTGGCACACGATCTCGCCTATCAGGCCCAAGCCTATCACGGCGCACGTCTCGCCCAGCCGCAAATCGGCCTGGCGCACACCCTGCATAGCAATCGCACCCACTGTGTTGTAGCACGCTACCGAGAGGTCGGCATCGTCGTGAAGTTTCACGCACAGGTTCACCGGGACACTCACGACCTCGGCATGATTGGCATAGCCAGCACCGGCACAAGCCACCAGGTCGCCAACTTTAAACTCGGTGACATCGTCGGCCACATCGATCACCTCACCAGCACAGCTGTAGCCCAAAGGCGAGTAAGCATCAAGCTTTTTCACGACGGCGCGATAGGTCTGCACAATGCCCTTGGTTTTCAATGTGTCGAGCACTTGCTTCACCTGCTGCGGGCGCTCCTTGGCCTTTCCAATCAGGCTCTTACGAGCCGATTTCACTGTGGTGCCCTCGGTACCCGCGCTTATGAGCGAGTAGTGGTTCTTGACCAACACCATGCCCGAGGTCAATTGTGGCAATGGCAATTCTTGTATCACCATTTCGCCAGAGCCCAATTTCTGAGTGAGTTGTTCCATTTTGATATCTATTATTTCAATTATCCAATTAATCGGGGAGCACTATAGCACCATGCCTCATGGGCATCGCACAATCTCCATTAAAATTTCAATATAGTTCCGCCCCAGCTTAATCCCACGCCAAATCCTGCTATCATCACCTTGCTACCCGGTGCGATAGTGCCCGCATCGAGATTTTGCTTCAGGCCTATGAGCACGGTGGACGACACCGTGTTGCCCGTGAGCTTGAGGTTGACATAGAATTTATCCTTAGGCAGAAGGCACACCTTGCGTATGGTGTTGAGCATGAATTTATTGGCCTGATGGAACACATAGAGGTCAATCTCCTCCTTTTTGAGATTATTCTTCTTGAGGACATCTTGCATCATGGCAGGAACCACATCGAGTGTGAAATTAAAGATTGCCGAACCATTCATGTAAAGAAAATCCTCGCGGCGGGTGTGGCCATCGTCGTCGGTTGCCTCCACGCCAGTCGCATTTCGCTTGCGTGCTCCTCCTGTTTCGACAATCAGGTTGCCGGCACCGCTGCCATCGGTTCCCAATGAGAAATCGCCGATTTCGGCAAAGCCATCGGTCGAGATGAGGCAAGCGGCAGCGCCATCGCCAAAGATAGACCGGTTGCTTTTGTCGGAAGGATGCAAGTATTTATTATAGGTCTCAGCAGTGAGCAAGAGCACATTTTTAGCGATGCCGGCCGCAATAAGTCCCTTGGCCACAGCCAGGCCATAAATGCAGCCCGAGCAGCCCAGGTCATAATCAAAAGCCCCGGCAGTGGTGGGTATTCCCAAGCGGTCTTGCAGAATGCAAGCCGATGAAGGGAGAAAAAAATCGGGACTCTGGGTGCACAAGAGCAAGAAGTCGATGGTCTTGGGATCAACATTGTACTGCTCCAGCAAATTGCGAGCAGCTTTTTCGGCCAAATCACAAGCCGTTTCATTGGCTCCCGTCACATGGCGAGACTCAACCCCGACCTTTGCCGCCACCTTGTCGACGCTCCACTCGGGGAATTCTTTGAGGAGTTCATCATTTGTGACCACCTTCTCAGGAAGGTAGTAGCTGATTGCTTTGATATATGCCATAATGATAGTTAATCAATCATTCAAATGGTTAGAGTTCCATTGCGCCTCCAGTTAAATCGATGTTCGACCCTGTCATCCAGCTTGCCGCATCGGAGAGGAGGAAAAGTGCGAGGTTTGCGACATCTTCGGGCTGGCCATATCTCTTCAGCGGGTATTTCAATTCATCCTCTTCCAATTGCTGCTTGTCGACGCCGCCATTGAAAATCAAATTGGTCCACACCATGGCTGGGCTGATGCAATTTACCCTGATCTGGCGTGGGGCAAGTTCGCGAGCGAGACAGCGGGCATAGCTCAAGATAGCGCCTTTACTAGCACTATAGGCAGCATTGCCGATGCTGGGGGCAACGGCGGCACGAGAAGCGATATAAACGATCGATGCCGCTCTATTGATTTTCTTTTTTCTTAATAAGGCTGCCTGCAACAGAATGGGAGCCTCCACATTGGGAAGGAACACATCCTGGATGTCATCTTTAGTCATGTTTTTGCAAAGCACCCGACTGCCCACGCCAGCACATTGCACAAGCCCGTCGAGCCTAGGCAATTGCTCGACGAGTGCATCAATGTCATTCTGCAAGGTGAGGTCGGCGCATATTGCCATGTGCTCGCCCTGCGGCATCTGGCTGATGGTGCAGTCAAGCCTCTGCTTGTTTCGTGCCGTTGCAATCACAGTCGCGCCCATCTTGGCACAAGCAATAGCGGTAGCTTGGCCTATGCCCGACGAAGCACCAGTGACCAGCACGACTTTTCCCGAGAGAGAAAAAGGATTGAAGGGGGCGCTCATTGCCGTGTATTACTTATTCTTGATGAGGTTGAACAAATCCTCGACCGTCACGCACTGCCTGAGCTCTTTGCCGATGATGGGCTTGCCATATTGAGTCCTGGCCATAGCAATCACAGCCATCCCTGTAAGCGAGGACCATTCCTCCAAATCATGAAATGCAGTGGAGGCCTGAATCTCTGAAGGATCGGTCTCATCAAACTGTTCTGCGAAGTTAGCTACAAAGTCATTAATATCCATAATTTCGATTTTATAATTTCTATATATGTAAAGTTTCTACTGCCAATGCCCGCAATAGACATTTAGCTTATTTTTCAAAATGATTTCCTTCAACTTATGCTCATTTTCAAAGGCCAGTCGCTTGTCACTTCTTGGCCATTTAGTGAAAACTCGGGCAAACGGGATGTAGGAATCGCCGGTAAAGATGTTGTTTCCCACAATGTAGGTCATGCAATCATCGGAATGCCCCGGTGTGCTGAGCGCTTCGATTTGCAGGCCGGCAACCTCACGTTTGCCTTGGCACAGGATGTGCACATTCTGCTCGTACTTGAAGGCAAACGGATATTCAGGCGTGATGTAAGAGAGATTCATCTTTGCATCGCCGAGGCCCATTGCGGTAAGTTTTGAGCAAAACACGGGCACATGAGGATTGAGGTCCAAAATATCGTTGAGGCCATACACATGGTCATGATGGCAATGGGTGAGAAAAATGCCTTTTAGCGCCAATGCATTGCCGGTCAATCTGTCTTTGATAGGCTCAGCGTCGCCGCAGTCGACAAGCCAGCAGCAGTCCCGCCTCGCGATGAGGTAGCTACACGATTGAAGCAATCGGTTGTGAAAGGCTGTCACAATCTCGTCCATGCCTTTATCTCTTTAAGACGCTTCAAGAAATATTTCTCGTAATTTTTTTCCAGCAGTTCGATAGGAAGCCTATCCTCTTCGGGGTAAAGAGCCTTCTCGTGCTCGATGATTTCCTCGGGAGTAAACTTGAAGCCCACGACCTTGGCCGGATTGCCCACGACCACCGAATAAGGAGGAATGTTGTGCCTCACTACCGAGCCAGAACCTATCTCGGCGCCACGGCCTATATGCACCCCGTTGAGCAACGTCACATGAGAGCCAATCCACACATCCTCATCAACGACGACATCACGATCGAGTTTTCTTTCAGGGTCCAACTTGTCTTTATCCTCGTTGGTGACCGATTTGAACCATTTCCCGAGGACCGAGAGATGATTGCCTGTAATCACGGTCAAACCTACAGCCGCACCAGAATGCTGCTTCAAGACAAACTTGGCTCGAGTGTTCATGATCACAGAATCGGCATCGATATTGGTGTCTTGGTACATAAACAAGTTTTTAGGATTGTTTATCTTCACATTCCTTCCAGTCCGAGAGGTGGGCTCATAGTGGCCAAACGTTCTCTTCCTCCACAGGTATTGTATTCTTCTAAAGACTTTAACAACTGCTCTTTTCATAATCACAAAGAATCGGTATAGGTGACCGGCATGTCGCCAGTGGATTGCATGAGCATGTGCTGTGGCAGCAGGGATGCATCCATGCACAACAAAGGTACGAAAAAAGTTTCAAGAATACATGTTAGGCAATGGCTTAATTCCGATTATTGCAGTGAGAGAAACCCTGTGGAGCCTATCAATGATTATAAATATCAAGATACGTGCTTCTGAAGTCAATCGTCATGTCGTCGCCCGCGGCATGGAAGTTGCCCTCGGCAGTGGCTTTGATCTTTGAAGCCAAGTCGACGCTGTCACGATTCTTAAAGAGTATGGTGCCCTTAGGCCTGTCGACGACATCTGATGCCACGACAGGCTTTCGGTAGTAGATAGCTTCACGCAGCGAGATGGCGTCGCCATCGGTGTTGGTTGCCCTTAGCACAATATTGGAGGCTGCCACAAGGCGGACGAACGATATGGGCGACTCCCATATCAGCACATTGTCGCCTATTCCCTCTCGTGCTATATAATCCTTATAGCTGTCGAGCAAAAGCTGGTTGTCGGTATTGGTGGCTACCACAAAGACCAGAGCTATGCTTGTGAACCCCCTGTGGCACAAATCGGCTATAGCTTGCAAGCACAGGTCCAAGCCATACAAGTCCTCACCATCGTGCAGCACGAGATTCCAGGCGTTGGAGCAACATATCGTTGACTTTTCTTGATGATTGCTACGAAACGCCGAAATCCAATCAACGATTTGGCTGGGCAGGGCTGGCTCGTCATCCAAGACGGGAGGGAGAAAGGCGGGAAGCAAGTGATAGCTGCATTTGCCTTGGGTCTTCAACGCGTCGTAGCCCTCATGATTCACGAGGATAGCATGATTGCACTTGCTCACCAGTTTCTTGGTAATTGCAATGTGGCCTTCGATTCTGGGGTCACGATGAATGGTGACTATCGTTTTCTTACCTAGGAGCAAAGAATTGATGATGTGGAAACACCGCAAGATAAAAACGCCTGAGTTCACATGAACGATATCGCTATGCCACAACAGCTTATAGTATCGAAAGAGATTTAGGCTCCTGAGGTTGAACACGTGAGGATACCGCACGTGTCCCTCATCCACTATGTCGAAATCGAAATCATCCTTGAGCAGTGCCATGAGTCTGCGCAGGTGCATGCTTATCCCCCCTATGTTTTGAGGGGCAGGCCCAATGAGGAGCACTTTTTTCTTTGTCATAGTCAGTACGTGTTATTATCTCGCCAGCAATGCTTAAGAGCGATTGTTCCAAAGATAAAGCAGGCGGCTCGGCAATATTTTGCGTAGCCAATTTTTCGCTTTGATTTTAAATGTTGGCTTCATCCACGATGCCATATAGTGATGTATCGAGCGTGTGTTGGGAGTAATCTCCAATTTTCGGGTGACAACATCGATGGGATTGAAGTAGTCGGCCGGATAGATGCACACATCCCCCACCTGTTGAATGCCGTTGACGCGTTTCAGGCCATGATCCTCAAGAAGGTTTGTCACAATGCCAACTACCGTAATCACAGGATTCCCGCTGCTGTCACACTCGAAATCAGATCTCTCGTAATAGTCGAGAATCACCTTGTATACACCCAAGCCCGCCTGAGCCCCCATGCCCAATCCAGGAGCAACATAAAACATCGAGGGCACACCATGAGCATTCTCCACGGCCTTGCGATCACAGCCCATGAAAGCACCACGAGCGATGATATCGCTCATGTCGCGTATCACTTCAACATCGGTGTCAAAATAAAGCCCCCCGTAGCGATACAGTATCCAGAAACGGGCATAGTCGCTCACAAAGGCATATTTCCCCGCCTTATAGGCTTGAGCCGTGTAAGGTATCATATTCACGTCGAAATTATCCTCATTCCACTCCTTGATTTCATAACCGGGGAAGAACTTGCGCCACGAGGCGATGCAGTCGAGCGCCATTTTAGGCAAAGGATTGTGGCCAAACCAGCAATAATGTATGACTTTAGGAATCATAGTAAGCGAGATCAGCAATGACAAGTCGTGTTAATTTCAATTTCATCGAGTGGCGAAATCGTGATTTTGCCAGGGTTGGAGATAAAATAGGCACCCCACCAGCCAAAGGAGCTGCGAGTGATGATGGCATGCTTGCACTGGGCCATGAGTTGCATGTCGCGGAAGCTTTGATAGCCCTTGTTCCAGTCGACAAAGAGCACTTTGTCCTTATTGAAGTCAAGACCAAAGATCTTGGGATTTTGCTTGCACCAGTCCACACTGCCAGGATCGGTGAAAAACACGAACACCGGGTTTTCAACATGGCGACGCATGTGCCTTACGGCACGGCTGAAATAGCCGTATTTATAGCAATAGCCATTGGCCCCCAGCAAGTCGCCCCGGCGGGCATGGATTGCCACCGAATTGACCGATTGCAGATAGGCTGCAATGTCGGCATTTTCCTGTGAGTTCCAATCGGGGAACTGAAAAGCCTGCCGTATTTCCTGGTCAACAAACTCGATGCCCGACTGCTGCATTTTCATGCCAAGCCACTGACCTGTGAAAACATTGTCGCTGCCCTTATAAAAAATATTGTGATAATGATTGAATTGGGCGATTCGCTTGTCACGGTTCAGGTAGCGGTAATACTTGGTGAGCATATTGCCCAACGCGGTATTCTTCAGCCGCTCCTTCAACGAGGGCTTCGAGGTTTTCTTCATATTGACGTGCCTCGTGGTATAGAGCGGCGACTCAAAATCACCCCTGATGTTGCGCAATTGCAGACCAGCATGGTTCAGCGCCCGTGTGATGTATACAGGATAGTTCCAATTCTTGTCCCAGAAGTCGGAACGCCTCACCTCATCGAGCACCTTGTCCCATTGCTGTTGTGAGAACACATCTTTTATATTGAGAGCATGGATTCCAAAGATGCGTTCCAGCTCGTAGCCATTCCACTGGTTTATCACCTCGCTTGCCTCTGGAATATCATAGGTGATAGTCTCCAAGTAAATGTGAGCACTGGGATGTAGCTTCTTCAAGACCAAATACTCGACATAGCTGAGCATCTGGTTTCCCAAGCCCGACTCGATGTGCACTACTATCATCATAGGAAATAATTGTCTAAACGCCTAAAATCATTTCACTTCAGCCATATACCCCGAGCCGTGCCAGAAACAATCTTGTGGAGTTGCAAGTAGCCAAAAATGCCTTGTATCAAATATACAAAAGATGGTATTGCAATAATGCCAACAAGCCCATAGTACCTGCCTAAAAGAGTGAATAGAGGCCAAGAAGCTAACGCAAAAATGACATAAATAATGAGTTGAATTCTGACCGTGCCTATACCATTTATCATGGTCATGAATATGTTGCCAAGCGACTGGCACGAAACGTAGACTGCCATGGCGATAGAGATGGAGATGGGCATATCCACCTTGCTGCCGATCCAAATGTGATAAAACAAGGGAGAGAGCAAGACCATAACGGCACTGCAACCTAGAGCAACAAGCCACAATATGCGCATCTTCCGCACCATCGATTTTATCCAGGCTATGTCATTTTGGGCATAGGCATCGGTAAAGGCCGACCATAATGGAGTGATAATAATCAAAATGGTCATGTAGAGAATGTTGAAGTACTTATTGGCAATGTTATACTGCGTAACGCCCACTGGCCCCACCTCGCGGGAGATGACGACATTCACAATTTGGAAAACAAAAATCAAGCACAGGTAGATGACAAAGAATTGCACGCCCAGTTTCATGATATTGCCAATCAAGCTCAATTTGATGAATTTAAAGTGAGGCCTGTAGATTTTATATCTCGACCACTTAAACATCACGAGAGATGCGATGATCATCACAATGCATGGAATACCCGAGTAAAACAAAGCCAAGTTGATGAGGCTGCCGCTAGTAGTCTTGCTCAAGATGAAAATCACCAGCAGCGAAACATATTGCCCAACAGCAAAAATGCAGCCGCCCCATCCGTTTTTCTGGTCGGCCGAGAGCAACGAGTTGAATACATTGGCCACCATATTGATACACACAAATGTGATAATGATTGAAAAAACAATTTTCAATTCAGCGCGGTAAGAGGACTGCACTTTCAAGAAAGCACTCCAATCGATAAAGTTGTTGGCGACCAAGGCTGCCAAAAGCACAACGACAACGATGCAACTCAGGGTGAAATAAGTAGTGCTCACCAATTGCCGCGCCAGAAGAGTGTCGCCATGGGCCTTGGCCTCGGCAAAACGATTGCGAAATCCATTTCCCAACCCCAAATCAAAGAAATTAACCCAGTTGATTACCGATGCCAGGGCGAGCCAAATTCCATATCTTGTGGGATTGATATAGCCAATGGTCATGGGCACAATAAGCAGAGAAGCAATAATGCTAGCCACCTTCATGCCCATAGAGAGAACGACATTGCGCACCACTTCCTTGGAGCGGAGGCTACCCGCACGATAGCGATCCAAAATATGAGATATTTCAGAGGGAATGTGACTCATATTTATTGCTTAATTGGCGATACGATATCATTTGCAGAAATAGACCTCGACATAAACACCTAGGGGTGTGTGCAAAGCAATGCCATCTCGCAACTATAAAGATTGAGGGGTGGGTTGAGACTGATATTCTAATTTGCTTTTTACGCTGCGAGCAGGCAAAATGAATCTTGACTTGCATGTAGTGGGCAAAATGCGTATTATACAGAATGGCATCAACCAGAAAAACGAGGTCGCTATAGCCGAGGATGTATAAGACAAGAAAAATAGGGAGACAAGCACATAAACCAAAACAGAAAAACCTGCAGGATGGGCTTTGTTACGGTAAAATAAGCGTATGGCGCTGAAGAATATAGTGCAAATATAAATGATGGTGCCTAAATAGCCATAGCGCAAGAAGAGTAGCATCCAAGCAATATCGGATGTGTCAACTTGATTAACTCCACCACCTTTTTTCTTGTTAAGACCTATATGAAACAAGCGCTGCTTGAAATCGCTCTCCTGAATGTTGCCTATGCCAAACACGATGTATTGCGGATGCTGATTGATGTAATACATGCGCTCCTCAAGCATGAGCAGGCGGAACGACATGTTACCACCCACACGGCGGCCACGACTCTGCATGGCGCTAATGTCGTCTTTGGTTGCGAACAAGCGTTCGGTCAAGATGTTGTCGGTCGACAACACAATGCATACAGCAATTACCGAGAAGGCCAGCACTATGATTTTGTTGGCCGACACGCCATGGCCGCTGAAAATCAAGGAGACTCCGGCAACGATGACCAATGCAATAAAAATAGATCGTGTGCCAGTCATAAAATACTCAAATGCAATAATCGAAATGAAGACCCACTTCCAGAAGGTATTGATGCGATAGAAATTATTGAAGAGCAAGACAAACACCAGGAAAGATGCCGACCAAGGAATAGTAGCTCTTGTGCCGCCGGCCGACCGTATCGCACCCGTGATATCGCTATTGGTAAAGAACTCATAGAGGTAAATGACTGCGATAAACACCGAAATATACATCACGTAATTCAGCATTTTAATCACATCTCTCGGCTTAAGATAGGGTATCAGCCACAATACTGAAAGGCATAGCCACTGGCGAAAGACGCGCACTACCGATGAGAACTTCACATCGTTGACAACGAGGTCAACTATAGCCGCAACTATAAAGAAGGTGAGAAAAAGAACAACGCCCACTTTCACAGGGTGCAGTAGCCGTGTATCGACCCTCTGAGGCTTGTGTAGCAACAGGACGACCGCCATGAAAAGGAACAAGACGAGGCTGGTGTCGGAGTACAAGTGAGTAAAACCAAGCGAAGACTGTCCAATGCCGCAGAAGCTGTAGGCCTCCGACAAAAACATAATGATGGTTAAGGGTAAAGCCATGCGGTTGCGGCTGATTTGAACAGCAGCAATCACAAATAGCAAACCTTCTAAATAGCCTAAACCCATAAATTTGAATTAGATAAATTCATTTAAAAAGCCAGAAATGATACAAGACATTATACTCTGCAACCGGCTTATGCATGAAATACACATCCTTGATGCTTGCCAGCAAGAGGAACGAGCATACTATGCCGCAACTCACGATAGCAAAGGCCAGTTTCCCTTGCTTGATGAGATAGACAAAGACATAAGCAAGCATGATGATGACAAAAATAAACAGATAGTCGGCAGGACGAATGAAAGCATATACTGTGTTGATAAACAGATGCTGATAACAAACACCTATAAATGCAAAAACAAATATTGTAGGAAACAGCTTGTCGTGCTTGAAGTAACCACGCATCTCGGGATAGTACCATATGAAAAGGAGCGACTGGAAGAGATAAATCAACCGCAGAGGACCATAACCTTTAAATACAAACGGGTGGTTGAATAAAGGTTCCAACAGATATTGGTACTTCTCGTAGCCTATGAAAGTGAGCACCCAATCGGAGGATGACAACACTTTAAGCCACACGGGGTAAACTCCCAAAAGATAGCACACGGCGAAGATTGAGAGATAATACTTGCGGTCCTTGTCGGCATTTACCAGTTGAGCGATGAAATACATCAACAGCAAAACCCAGGCCGAGTGGTGTATTGTCATGGCCACCAGCGTAAAAAGCAAGCATGGCAAGAACTTCTTTTTGGCCACATAGGGAATAATCAAGATGAAAGCGAAAGCAATCGCCCACTGGCGTATAAAAGAGATCCAATTAATGCAAAACGGGCCCAAAAACAGCATCAGGCCTATCCAGGGATAAAGGAACTTGTGCCTGCGCAAGCCATAGTATAGGCAGAAAGCCTGCAAAGCACCCCAAAAGCCGAAATACACCGAGTAGTGGCAACCCGTGTAGGCAATGAGTCTTGAAATCAGCACAAAACCCGATTCCAAGTTCTCTCGCAACACGGTGTCGTGGCTCTGCACTTGCTGGAAATTGGTCAAATACATGCGGTAGTCATTGCCTGTGTAGTAGCGCAAGGCCGAGAATAGGACAATGATCAAGATTGACGCGATAATTTCCCAGCTATACCACGGCAAAAACACACCCTTGCTGCTTTCTTGCAACCGGGCCTCTCTCGAGCTGACGTGAGAGCCGAGCCAGAAAAGCAATGCAGCCGTCACCACATAGGGCAAAAAGCAAAGGAAGAAATCCATCGAGTGTGTGAAATAAGACTATTGGAATGTATTAATTAATGATAGTGACCTATCTTTTATAAACGCCGCAAAAATCCAAAATCACCTTGTCGTCGCGCCAAGGCAACGTCTTGAACTGCTTGTGGGCAGTGAGAAAGACCACAATGTCGGCTTTGTCATAGGCCTCCTTGTAATCGGTCAATTTAAACACATTGTGCTCCTTGAGGTTGGGCTCGACAACCATAAAGTCGGCATTGTTGTAGCTCTGCATCACCTCGCTGGTGATGCGCTTGGCAGGCGACTCGCGCAGGTCATCGATGTCGGGCTTGAAAGCCAAGCCCATCATGGCCACCCTGGGCTTGCTGCCGTGCTGGAGCTCATACTTGAGCATCGCGTTTTTCACCTTCTCGGCACACCACTCGGCCTTGTAATTATTGGTTTCACGAGCAGTAGCGATAAGTTTTGACTCTTCGGGGAAAGCCGACGTGATGAAGTAGGGGTCGACGGCGATGCAGTGGCCGCCAACGCCGCAACCTGGCTGCAGAATGTTGACGCGCGGGTGCTTATTGGCAAGCTCAATGAGGTGCCACACATTGATGCCAGCCTTGTCGCAGATGAGCGACAGCTCATTGGCAAAAGCGATCTGCACATCGCGGCTCGAGTTCTCCACCAGCTTGCAAAGCTCGGCCGTGCGGCAATTGGTCTTATGGAAATTGCCCACCACAAAGTGGGAGTAGAACTTGATGGCCACGTCGGCAGCGGCATCGGTCATGCCGCCTATCACGCGGTCGTTGTGAACGAGCTCATAGATCACGTTGCCTGGCAACACACGCTCGGGGCAATAAGCGATATAGATTTTGTCCTTAAGCTCGGGGCGCTCCTGGAAAATGATTTCGGCCATCTTCTCGGTGGTGCCCACTGGCGAAGTCGACTCGATGACAAAAAGGTTGCCTTCTCTCAGGTAGGGTATCACCGAGCGTGTGGCAGCCTCCACATAGGAGATATCGGGCTGGTGGTTTTCCTTAAAGGGAGTGGGGACCACGAGAAAGAAGGCATCGCTGGCCTCGGGGGTAGATTGCGGAATGAGCATGCCGGCATCCACAACCTCCTTAAGCATTGGCTGCAATCCTGGTTCTACGATATGGAGTATTCCCTTTCGGGTTTGGTCTACAACCTGGGCATTGATATCGACGCCCACGATTTTCACTCCACTCTTGGCTGCAACTATCGCAGTTGGGAGACCAATGTAGCCCAGGCCTATAAAACAAACTTTCATCATTATCTAAAAAAATATATTCAATCTATAGTACAATAATTTTCTATTTCTTGTTGCCATATCCATAGCCGTAGCCATAGCTGTAGCCATACTTGTGATAACCATAGCCATTGGTCTCGGGAGTAGTGCCATTGAAGATGATGACCATATTGCAATAGCGCTTCTCGGTGTAGTATTTCTCGATGTCGGTGAGCGCACTGCGGTCGAGGAGCCCCGATCGAATCACAAAGACGGTCATGTCGCAGAACTTATTGATAATCGAGGCATCGGCAACGATTTCAACAGGCGGACAGTCGATGAAAATGTAGTCGTACTGGTCGTGCATCTTGTTGAGGATTCCAGGCAGGCGCTCGCTGAAGAGCAGCTCGGTGGGATTGGGTGGAATGGTGCCTACTGGAATAATATCGAGATTGGCATGTGTCTTGCCCTTGACGAGTATTGCGTTGATATCATCGACACGCTCATTGAGATAATCAGAAATACCGATATTAGGCGAATTCACAAAGGTCGACAGCGATGCCTTGCGCATATCCATGTCGATAATGAGCACCTTCTTGCCCTTGATGGCAAAACTGGTAGCAAGGTTCATAGTAATGAACGTCTTGCCCGAGCCAGCCACTGCCGAGGTGAACATGATGACCTTGGTGCGTCCGGCCTTGCCCGAGATAAACTCGAGATTGGTGCGAACCACACGGAATGCCTCGTTAATCTCGTTGCGGCTTTGCTCTTGCACCACGATTTTGCGCACCTCGTGCTTCTTATTCAAGAATGACAGCAGGCCGGTGTGAAGCTTGTAGGACAATGGCAACTCGCCAATAAACGGGATAGTGAGTTGCTTCAAGTCCTTGCGCGAGCGCACCTTGGTGTCGAGATTGTTGATTATCAACAGCACCAGTGTGGGCAGAAGCAATGCCAGGAAAATGGCGACCATGAAGATCGTGCTTTTCACGGGCTTGGTGGGCGCATTGCTGCCCGAGGGTGGATTGAGCATCTTGGTATTATAGGCCGTGAAAGCCTTAGAGAGTTGGTTCTCTTCGCGCTTTTGCAGCAAGAAAGTGTAAAGTTCCTCCTTCACTTTCTGCTGGCGCTCGACACTCAACAGGTATTTTGCCTGTGTGGGATTGGTGGCAATTTGCTCCTTGGCCTCGTTCTCGCTGCCTTGCAGTCCATTGATTTTGTCGGTCAATGTGGCAGTCACGCCATTGAGCGAAGCCATAATAGAAGCCTTCATCGCAATCAGGCTTTGGTCAATATCAACCACCAGGGGATTGGAGGTGCTGCTGTTGGCAACCAGATTGTTGCGTTGCAGCACTTTCTCATTGTAAAGCCCAATTTGCTGCGAGAGGGCAGCATTGTCAATGCCAGTATTGGCAGGCAGCGTTCTGAAGGCACTCTCGCTCACTTGCTTCTTGATGAACTTAGCCATATACAGCTGGTTCTCGAAGTCGAGCAACTGCTGGCTGGCCTGGTCGGCCTTGTTCATGTTGAGAGCCGCAGTGGCAGCGACATCGGGCACCATGTTCTTGCTCTTGTAGGAAGATATATCCTCATCGACGTGGCTCAACTCCGACTCGATGGTGCGCAGCTCCTGGTCGATAAATTGCGAGGTGCTTATGGCCTGCTGGTTGATATCCTCAACCCACTTCTTGTTATACACGTCGTAGAGCTTGTTGAGCACATCCTCGGCACGGCTGGCATTCACATCGTTGAGCGTGAGGTCGACAACCGACGAGTTGTCGTCGTTAAGCTCCACCTTGAGGCCATGGTCGAGAGTATTGGCCACGGCCTTCACACTACGGTGCATGACCTCGATAGGACTATTGTATTTTCCCACATAATAGGATGTGGGATTCACGACGACGTTGCCTATAGGGGTCTTGGTGATAGTGCCCAAATTCACCGTCACAGGCTTTGACGACTTCTCCACGCCATTCACGACAAAGTTGCTCAACCTGGCCACACCGCTGCTTGGCAATTCAAGCGTGAAATCAATCGCATTCTCATCGGCAGCATCAGGAAGAATCACAGTTACTGGCTGAGTGCGTCCATATAAAAAAGTATCGTGGAAGGTGCCTTTTACCATATAGGTCATGTCGATGTGCAACTCACGCACGACCTCTTGCATATAGGTAGGCGACTTGAGGGTAATCATCTCATTGTAGAGATTGGTGTTGCTCTTGCCGATTCCCATGTCGGAGAACTGGCCAAACTGGCTGGAAAGCGAGGAATTGCTGTCCTCGTCCTTGATGAGCACCGAAGCTTGCCGGGTGTAGATGGGCTGCGTGCTCAAGATATAGAGACAAGCGAGCCCAATCATGATGACAAACGAAATCAGAAACCAGTACCATTTTGACATGCACAGGTATAGGAAGTCCTGAATATTGATCGACTGGTTCTCGTTTCTATCCTCTTGGCCGTAATAAGAATACTCTTCTGCCATAGCTTTTCAATAGAAAAAATTTATTTATTGGTAATTAACACAATGATTGTGGTAAGGAGCGACGCGAGTGAAATCCACAGCGATGGCTGCTGGAAGGCGTTGCCCACGCCAGTTGACTCGCGTGCCCGCTTCTCGTTGGGCTCGACATAGACCACATCGTTTTGCTTCAAGTAGAATGCTGGCGATTCATAAAGCTCCTTGCCGTTGGAGAGGTTCACGCGATAGCTCACCTGCTTGTCGCCTTCCTCACGCATCACGAGCACATTGTCGCGGCGGCCATAAATGGTGAGGTCGCCAGCGCGGCTCAAGGCGTCGATGATGGTCAACCGGTCGCGGTCGATGATGAAACGGCCTGGGTTCTTCACCTCACCTATCACCGAGAACGACAAGTCTTGGAAATCGACTGTCACAGTAGGATCTTTTATGTAATTTCCATTGACTAGGGTTGACTTGATAAACTTGGCCACCTCGCCGCGAGTCATGCCAGCGATGTGCAACTTGCCCACCACAGGGAAATCGATGTCGCCGCTCTCGTCGACGGTATAACTGGCAACATTACTGGTGCTTATCGAGCTGCGGTCGGTTGTCGAGGAATTGTAGTGACCCACGATGTTGAGGTTGTAGAGATAGGCCAACTGCGGGTCCTTGCTGCTCACCAGTATCGACATTTTGTCGCCAGGTTGAATCCTGATGAAGTGAGTAGACTCAAGTTTCTGCACCTCGCCCGATTTTACATCTTGGAAATAGCCAAGGTTAGGAGCCTGGCATCCTGTCAAGGCCAGCGCCAAAACGGCTGCTCCGAGCAAACGATTGAATTTCATTATATTTTATTTTTTTGTTTTTCTAAAGGAAAATATTACTTTTTACTATCAGCGTCGATCACCTCGAGGTAATCGGGAGTGATCTCGGCAAAAGCCACTGCAATCACATTGGGAATGGCAACGACAATACTCTTGCTGCGATGACCCTTGACCTTGATAAATACAGCCTCCTTGCCGTCGAGCGGCCCGCCATGGATGCGCACTCTGGTGCCTCGGGCGAGATTCAGCTCCTCGGGCTTGAAATAAGAGCACTCCAGGTCGTAGTGCTTCGACACGTCGATAAATCGGTTCATCTCCTTGTCGCCGACCACGATGGGCACATTGCGGCCATTCTCCCGCCTTGTCATGTATTGCAGGCTCTGTCTTTTTGATTTAAATTGCTGAACGGTCGACTTTGACGAGTGTATGAATAGGAGGTTGTGAATTGCCGGCCGCAGCATGCGCTTGGGCTTATTGTGCACTTTCTCAAGCACATATCGCATGGGGATGAAGCTTTCTATCCCATCGGCATCGAGCAACCGCTGCATCATGAGTTCACGACCATAGGTGACTCGCATTGCGAACCACTGCACAACGTTATCGTGAGAAACTTCAGCCATTATATCTCGTCACATGGGCGCTCACGACGGCAAGAGGCATACCCCCGGGGCATCGGGCACCGCATAAAAAATTGATGCTCAATAAATTAAATCAATAACAAAGAATTTACTCCTGCAAGCTTTGCTCTCGTAGCTATTCTTTATCATGCAAATATAGCAATTTATCACCAATCGTGCAATCAAACAAAAGGTTTTAAATCAACGAATGGACAAAAAACAGAGGTGCTGATGGTGAAGCTGAAGACACACGTCGCCCACGGCCTAAATGCCGTGGAAAAAGGGCAGCCTAGCGACTGTGGAATGGGATTGGGGTGCGACACTGCCGGCGAGATCGACAAGGCCGTCTAAACGCGGTGAAAGAGCAGCTTTACGGCAAGCTGCAAAATAGGCAGTTGACGCTTGAAGCGCCCGGGATGGGTCAAAAAGCGATAGGCAAACTCCAGATTGTGGTCGAGCCACCACTTGGGAGCTCGCTGCACGTGGCCAGTGTAGACGTCGAAACTGCCCCCCAGCCCCTGATAGATGGCGCTGTGGCGCTGCTGCATCTCGCTCATGAGTATCTCTTGCTTAGGCGAGCCCATGGCTACAAACACCACATCGGGCTTGAGCGTGGCGATTTGCTCGATGAGACGGCTGCGATCGTCGTCGCCCTTGAGGTATCCGTCGCGATAGCCCACGATGTTGATATCGGGATAGGTTGCCTTCAGCTTGGCCACAGTCTGCTCTATCACCTCGGGCTTGCTGCCCACCAGGTAGAACGACTTGGTGGCATGGTAGCGCTCCACAATGTCGAGCCACAACTCGCATCCAGGTATCTTGCAAGCGCGTTTCTCCCCCTTTTGCTTCATGGCCATTACTGCCCCCATGCCATCGCAATAGCCTATGTTGCTGTTGATGATGCCGCGGGTCTGAGCAGTGGCATGCATGAGCTTCTCGGCATTGATGGCTACCAAGATAGCATGGTGGGCATCGACGTAGTCGAGCAACTGCATGCGTGAAGTGAAGGGGTACACCTCTACCCCATTGATATTAACTCGTTGCATATACTTCCTTCATATAATAGCTCATGGCGTAATACATGAACGCATTGCTCCAGCGCATGTAAGAGATACGCGAGCTCATTGTCTTTTTTAATTGATAATAAAAATATCCCTTTTTGCTCTGCATGTGGTCGATAGTCCACTGCATCACAGTGGATGCAAGAGGCTTGTGCCCTTGGAAGCGGCCGAGGACCGAGAGTGTGACCATGAGCTGTGCCGGGCAATGAATGTCGATGGGATAAGTGCGGTTGTGATAATACTTGGGCGTGCCGTCGGCTAGGAAGAAATTGTTGAGATAAAAGTCAAAGCCGCGCTCGATGTTGGGAGCCCAGGTGCGGTCGCCCGTGTTATGGGCATATACTTGCAGAGCCTCCAGGTTGTAGCCCGTGTGGAAGCTGTCGATCCAGTTTTGAAACGGCTGGCAGCCATAGCACCACGAGCCATCGGCGTTTTGCGCCTGGCAGCACGCAGCCACCGAGGCTTGGGCGGCTTGGCGGTAAGCATCGTCGCCCGTGTGCCTATAAGCGATGCTCAGCAGCTCAGAGCCCAGCAGCGAGGCATTGTAGACCGTGTTGTGGCCATTGAGCGGACTGTAGGAAAACAGGAAGCCTGGGCCCAGCGGGGTGCGGTGCAGATCTTGCATCACAAAATCGGCCGACGACAGCGCGGCTTGCAGCAGTTGCTCGTCGTGGGTGATCTCATAGGCCGAGAGCAAGGCCGTGGCGGCAAACTTGGTGGCTACCACAGTGGGGGTGTATTTGGGAAAAAGAAACTGGCGGCGCGACTGCCAATCAAAGTTGTAGCCCCAGCAGGAGCCGTGGTAGTCGCCTTGCGAGCGCAACGATAGCAGCAGCTGTGCCAAGCTCGCGATTTGAGCCTTGATGGCATCGAGTGTGCCAAATTGCTGTGTCAGGCTGGGGTTGCGCTTCACTGTCTCAAACACATTGCAGCAGCCTTGCAAGAGCAGTCCTATTCCCTTGGCATTG
Source organism: uncultured Prevotellaceae bacterium (assembly GCA_900314215.1). Classification (GTDB taxonomy): domain Bacteria; phylum Bacteroidota; class Bacteroidia; order Bacteroidales; family Muribaculaceae; genus Sodaliphilus. Next base: position 18,157 of record OMUK01000078.1, on the reverse strand, counting down.
TACTCCTTAGGCACCATGGCCAAGCGGCGCAGATTGACGGGCGACCGCTTGAAGCCCTGTATCACGACAAGGCGGCATAGCGCGCTATGCTTCAATAACGGCAAGGCTTGAAACAGGCGGGAATTGAGACCGTCGTAAGGGTCCCAACCCTTGAAACCTTCGCTCTCGCAGTATTGCTTGAGTCGCTGAAAAGATGCTAAAAAGTCCATTGCGGGCACAAAGTTATTGAAAATAGAGCAATCTGCCAAATTGCCGCATCACTACCTGCATCTTCATGCGAAATTGCCCCAGGTTGCCACAGGCAGCCGCTCTTGGGGCACGGTCACAATCGGGCATAAAAAAACAGGGGAACATGACAACTTGCCACATTCCTCTGTTTATTCTGTTATTGTGGACGCCAGCTTTAATGGCTGGCTGTGTATTCACAGGCTTATTACATCATGCCGCCCATGCCAGGCTGTGCGGCTGGAGCTGCAGGTTGAGGCTCTTTCTTCTCGGCAATCACGCACTCGGTGGTGAGGAACATGCCGGCGATCGAGGCTGCATTCTCCAGAGCGATACGAGCCACCTTGGCTGGGTCGATCACGCCAGTCTCAAAGAGGTTCTCAAACTTCTCGCTGCGGGCGTTGTAACCATAGTCGCCCTTGCCGTTGCGCACCTCGTTCACAATCACTGCACCCTCAAGGCCAGCATTGTTCACGATTTGGCGCAGAGGCTCCTCGATGGCGCGCTTCACGATGTGGATACCTGTAGTCTCGTCGTCGTTCTCACCCTTGAGGCCTTCGAGAGCGTCGATGCTGCGTATGTAGGCCACGCCGCCGCCAGGCACGATACCCTCGGCCACAGCTGCACGAGTAGCGCTCAGTGCATCGTCGACACGGTCCTTCTTCTCCTTCATCTCAACCTCGCTGGGTGCACCAATGTAGAGCACTGCCACACCGCCGGCGAGCTTAGCCAGACGCTCTTGCAGTTTCTCCTTGTCGTAGGTCGACTTGGTATTCTCGATTTGCGTGCGTATCTGGGCCACACGCTCCTGAATGTTCTCCTTGGCACCAGCGCCATTCACGATGGTGGTGTTCTCCTTGGTCACAGTCACCTTCTCGGCGCTGCCCAGCATGTCCATAGTGGCGCCATCGAGCTTGATGCCCTTCTCCTCGCTGATCACGAGGCCGCCAGTAAGGATGGCGATATCCTCGAGCATCTCCTTGCGGCGATCGCCAAAGCCAGGAGCCTTGACTGCGCACACCTTCAAAGAGCCACGCAGGCGGTTGACAACCAGCGTTGCCAGAGCCTCGCTGTCGACGTCCTCGGCGATGATGAGCAACGGGCGGCCGCTTTGTGCGGTTTGCTCCAGGATGGGGAGCATGTCCTTAAGCACCGAAATCTTCTTGTCGTAGATCAAGATGTAGGGGTGCTCCATCTCGCAAGCCATCTTCTCGCTGTTGGTCACGAAGTAAGGCGAAATGTAGCCGCGGTCAAATTGCATACCTTCAACCACATCCACATGGGTATCGGTGCCCTTGGCTTCCTCGACGGTGATCACGCCGTCTTTCTTCACCTTCTTCATAGCCTCGGCAATGAGCTCGCCAATCTTGGCATCGCCATTGGCGCTCACGCGGGCCACGTTCTCAATCTTGTTGTAGTCGTCGCCCACTTCCTGCGACTGGGCCTTGATGCTCTCAACCACCTTCTCCACGGCCTTGTCGATACCGCGCTTCAGGTCCATTGGGTTGGCGCCAGCCTCCACGTTGCGCAGGCCCTCGGTCACGATAGCCTGAGCCAGCACTGTAGCGGTAGTGGTGCCGTCGCCAGCGTCGTCGTTGGTCTTGGATGCAACCTCCTTAACCAGCTGTGCGCCTATGTTTTCAAACTCGTCGTCGAGCTCCACCTCGCGAGCCACGCTCACGCCATCCTTGGTGATGTGGGGTGCGCCGAATTTCTTGTCAAGAATCACATTGCGGCCTTTAGGGCCAAGTGTAACCTTAACGGCGTTGCTCAACTGATCTACGCCCCTCTTGAGAGCTTCACGAGCCTTGATGTCAAATTTTATTTCTTTAGCCATAATTAGAATTCTCCTATTTAATGATTAGTTGTTGTTATAATAAAATGTGTAACAGGTAAAATGGATGATGCGTGATTACTCGGTCACGATACCCAGGATGTCGCTCTGGCGCATCATGAGCAGCTTGTTGCCGTCGACTTCAATCTCGGTGCCGGCATACTTGCCGTAGAGCACTGTATCGCCCTCTTTCACCACCATCTCTTCGTCTTTGGTGCCATTGCCCACAGCCTTCACTGTGCCCTTCAATGGCTTCTCTTTTGCACTGTCGGGGATAATAATACCACCTGCTGTAACTTCTTCGGCTTTAGCCGGCTCAATCAGAACGCGGTCACTTAATGGTTTGATTGTCATAATTAGAATATTTTTTAAATTTGTGTTTTATAATATCAATTTTATTGATTGTTGCGGACCTGGTCGCCCAAGCCCACCCAAATCATTGCACAAAATGTGCCAAAGGCCCAACTGCCACCCCCGGCAGTCATTTTGTCACCCGTCGATACTGACAAAACTGCCAAGCCCCCGTTCCTATTAAAAATTTCCAATCAAATCAGGTGCTGTTTTAAAATATTTCTTTACCTTTGTGGTGCATCGTGGCGGCAGTCGGCTCCCAAGGCCTCTACCACGAGGCAATAAAGATTCTAGACAAACCAAGAGACCAAAACTCACATAACAAAAACAATTTCAAAAACTACTAACAAAATGAAAAAACAATTGCATTTTTGATCGCTATGCTTGCAACCTGCGGCGTGGCCATTGCACAGACCGACAACTCAACCGTGAAGCAGCGCGTCATCAGCTTCTGTGAACAGACCTTCAATCAACCTAATGATGACAATTCATTCTACAGTCAGGATTTCAACAGAGTGAGGGCTGCAACATCTAAGGCCATAGATATACTTGAAAGGAAATATCCTGGTGATGATATTTCCTTAGGCTGGGGCAGCCACTGGTTTCCTGAGAATAATGACATCGAGAACCCCAAGTGGCGCTTTGGAAGTGCCGAGGTTGTGGACGACACCCATGCCAATGCCGTGGTTGTGGCAAGCGACTTTGGAAAAGACACTGACGTGAAATTGAAACTCGTCTATGAGAATGGCGACTGGCGAATTGACAACTTTGGCGTAGTGCTTTTAGATGGCAAATTGCACTGGGAAAAAGAAGATGACATAAGCGCTATCAGGAACGCTGGATTAGGCTACCTGCTTACCGGCAAAAAGACGACTACACACAAAAAGGGCACCCGTCGCAGAGGATCTCGACGATAGCCATTCTTAATACATTGGCGTTCTGCTGGATAGCAACTCCATGATATAGCCTTGCAAGCATGCCTCAATCGCGGCTGCTCGCAGGGCTTTTTAGTTTTTGAACTGCAACACACTAAACTAGAACACTGGGCCTAGGATAGTCTTGAGCCGGCTGTAGGAGATGTCGACCGAGGGGGCACCCATCGCATAAGGACCAATTTCATAGGGCTCATACTGGAAATGCACGCCCTTATCGGTAAGATATGGTTCTGCCTCAGGGAATCCAGTTAATCCTTTAGGATATGAGAGTTCCTTTTTCAAAATTCTGAATACTTGAGCACGCTTTGCCCGGTTAGCTTTGGTTTTGTTCAAGCCGAGCGTCTCATAGGTAACTTGGCTGCCATCAATCTTATTGAATGTGATACCCGTAATGCCATCTATGCCGTGAGCGCCACCTTCATAGTCATAGAAATTTATCTCCAACGTAACATACTTATCGGTCTCATAGATGATTTTCATGTCAATAGTCGAATAAAACACCATGTCGCAATCATCGCTAGTGTGCTTCAACTCGGCATAGGCTGAGTCGCAATGGTACACAAAGCTTTGCTTGAAATCACCATGGTAGCCCACAGTTGCCTTGACTATCGCATCATTAATTTTGTCGGCCACCTCACGAGGGCCCGTTGCAAAATAGCCATCGACGCGCACCGAGTCGAGCTGGTTGTACCGGTGCACATAGAAGTGATGCATTTTCACAGATTCGGCTGCATAGGCCAGGGTCATGAGTACCGAGAGCAGTGCCAGAATGATAATTCTTTTCTTCATAATCGTTTTAATTTTAAAAAGTCGGTAAGGTTTATTTGTATTGTCACACACAAATTTACCAGTTTCTCATTAATTCTCCAACCTTTTTTTCCCAATTTTTCCAAGACCTTGAAACGGCAAAAAATCCAAGGGCCTGGAGCCAGGCTATACAAAAAAGGTGGTGCAGAAAAACTTTGGAAAATGGAGAGGAATATAGTAATTTTGTGGCCTGAAAATTGGATTGATACTAATGATGGATTTTTTTAACGATAATAATGAAAGCGAGGGGGCGATGCCCCATGTGATGCCCATCTTTGCCGAGGTGCACAACGAGCCCGGCGAGGGCGACAGCCAGCTCCAGGAGGAGCAATTGGCCAGCCTGCCCATACTGCCGCTGCGCAACATGGTGCTGTTTCCCGGCATGGCAATGCCCATATCGATAGGCCGCGACAAGTCGATGGCGCTCGTCAACGACGCCTCGCGCGGCAAGACCCACATAGGAGTGGTGTGCCAGCACGACAGCAAGGTGGAGAACCCGCAGCTCACCGACCTGTACCGCGTGGGCGTGGTAGCCGACATCATCAAGGTGCTGGAGCTGCCCGACAACTCGACCAACGTGATACTGCAAGGCCGCGCGGTGATGAGCCTCGACTCGCTCACCCAGACCGAGCCCTACCTGCGAGGCCACGTGACCCTGCTCGAGGATGTGCTTCCCAAGAAGAATGACCGGGAATTCAGCGCACTCATGCAGTCGATCAAGGAAGTGACCTTCCACATGCTGGGCAACATGGGCAACAGCGGACAGGAGCTTACGTTTGCCGTGAAAAACATCGACAGTCCGCTCTATCTCATCGACTTCCTCTCGGGCAACGTGCCCTTTGAGCCCAGCCAAAAGCAAGTGCTGCTCGAGGAGCGCGACGTGAAGAAGCGCGCCTACATGCTCTACAGCTTCCTGAGCCGTGAGGACCAGATGGCCGAGCTGAAAGCCAACATCGCCTCGCGCACTCGCGAAGAGATGTCGCAGCAACAGCGTGAAATGTTTCTGCAACAGCAGATACGCACCATACAAGAGGAACTGGGCAACACCGGCGACGACGACTACACCTCGCTGCGCGACCGCGCCAAGAAGAAAGCTTGGAACGATAAGACACAGCAATGGTTTGACAAGGAGCTGAAGAAGCTTGAGCGGCTCAATCCACAGTCGCCCGACTACTCGGTGCAATACAGCTACCTCGACACCTTGCTCAACCTGCCCTGGGGCGTGTACTCGATCGACAACTTCAACCTCAAGCGCGTCGAGACCAAGCTCAACCACGATCACTACGGGCTAGAGAAAGTGAAAGACCGCATACTCGAGCACCTGGCCGTGCTCAAGCTGCGCGGCGACCTCAAGGCTCCCATTCTGTGCCTCTACGGCCCTCCTGGCGTGGGCAAGACCTCGCTGGGCAAGTCGATTGCCGATGCGCTCAACCGCAAGTATGCCCGCATCTCGCTGGGCGGCGTGCACGACGAGGCCGAGATAAGGGGGCACCGCCGCACCTACGTGGGTGCCATGCCCGGCCGCATCATGGAGGCCCTGATCAAGTGCGAGACCAGCAACCCCGTGATTGTGCTCGACGAGATCGACAAGGTGGGCCAGGACGTGAAGGGCGACCCGGCATCGGCCCTGCTCGAGGTGCTCGACCCCGAGCAAAACAGCCACTTCCACGACAACTACATCGACGTGGACTACGACCTGTCGAAGGTGCTCTTCATCGCCACAGCCAACAACCTGCAGACCATCTCGCAACCCCTGCTCGACCGCATGGAGGTCATCGAGATAAGCGGCTATATTCCTGAGGAAAAGATTGAAATAGCCCAGCGCCACCTCGTGCCCAAGCAGCTCGAAGAGAACGGCCTGGAGTCTCGAGAAGTGAGATTTCCCAAGAAGACGCTCGCCATGATCATCGACAAGTATACCCGCGAGAGCGGCGTGCGCGAGCTGGAAAAGAAGATAGGAAAGATACTGCGCAAGATAGCCCGCATGAAGGCCAACTACGACAGTAGCTACCCGCGCACCTTCGAGCCCAAGTACCTGAAGGAATACCTGGGTGCCGAGGAGTACCACAGCGACAACTACGAGGGCAACGACTTTGCCGGCGTGGTCACAGGCCTGGCCTGGACCGCAGTGGGCGGCGAGATACTCTTTATTGAGTCGTCGCTCTCGCGTGCCGGCAAGAGCGGTGAGAAGCTCACCCTCACTGGCAACCTGGGCGACGTGATGAAGGAGTCGGCAGTGATAGCCCTCGAGTATATCAAGGCCCACAGCAACCAGTTTGGCATCAACTATGAGCTCTTCGACAAGTACAACGTGCACATCCACGTGCCCGAGGGCGCCATTCCCAAGGACGGCCCATCGGCCGGCGTGACGATGGTGACCTCGCTCGTGTCGTCGTTCACCCAGCGCAAGGTGCGCCCACACCTGGCTATGACAGGCGAAATCACGCTGCGTGGCAAGGTGCTGCCCGTGGGCGGCATCAAGGAGAAGATACTCGCCGCCAAGCGTGCCGGCATCACCGACGTGGTGCTCTGCAAGGAGAACAAGCGCGACATCGACGAGATCAAAGACATCTATCTCAAGGGCCTCACGTTCCACTACGTCGACACCATCAAGGAAGTGATCGACTACGCCCTGCTGCCCGAGAAGGTGAAAGATGCCCTCGAGCTGTAGCGCCTATACATAAAAGTAGTAGAGGAGCCAATCTGCACGGAATGGCTCCTCTACCCTATTTTATACAGACGGTGTGCATCAGTCGTCGAGCACGGCCACCACATCGAGGCAGATGAGGGCGTGGCGCGGCAGTTCCTGCACTGCAAGCGAGGTGCGGGCAGGATAAGGCTCCTTGAACTCGCTGGCATAGATCTCATTCATCTCGCTGAACTGGAACATCTCGTTGAGCATCACAGTGGTTTTCACCACATTGTCGAGCGTAGCGCCCGCATCGGCCAGGATGAGGCGCACGTTTTCAATCACCTGCTTGGTCTGTGCCTGCAGACCGCGAGGCAGTTGCCCCGTGGCAGGGTCGACGGGAAGTTGGCCCGAGACAAAAATGAACTTTCCAACCTTTACGGCATTGCTGTAGGCCCCAATCTCGGCAGGGGCGTTATTTGCCATTATCTTTTGTTTCATTGCTTGATTGAGTTGATGAGGCGTTGTGTAGATTGTCGCGCATCGAGGTTATGATTTCCTGGCTGGCCTGTCGCATGCGCTCAAGATACTCGTGCTCCAAGTCGTCGAGATTGTCGACACCGAACGGGTCGTGATTGTGCTGCATAGCATAGGTCAGCACATTGCCTATCAGCACGATGAGCCACGATAATTGAAGCCATACTAAAAGCAGCAGCACAAAGGCGAAACTGCCGTAGATTGCATTGTAATTTGACACATAAATCTGGCCGGTGACAAAGAGCCACTCCACCAGGTAGAATGCAGTGCCAAACACCAAGCCCGAAATGAGGGCGGGCTTCATAGCCACCCGCGTGTTGGGGATAAGCTTATAGGCCAGCACAAAGGCAACCCACTCGAGCACAATGGGCGTGAAGTCGAGCAGGCGGTGCATCAAGGGCGAGACGACCGAGGCGGCGATGAGCGAGTTGTTGAGTGTGGTCGATAGCATTACCTGAATGCCCGCCGAGCATATCATGATGACCGGGAGGATAATGAGAAATGCCGTGTAGTCGATCACCTTGCGAAAGAACGGCCGGTCGTGCGGCACGCCCCAAATGCTGTTGAAGGTCTTCTCCACGTTGCCCATGAGCGAAATGAGCGTCCACAACATGAAGATGATGCCAATGCCCACAAACACGCCCTGCGAGGCATGGCTCAGGTAGTTGTCGACAAAGTGAGAGGCCTCTTGCAGTGCCTTGCGCTGGGCAGGAAAATAGCGCATGAGCTCGCTCTGCATCAGGTTCTGAAAGCCAAAACCGCGGCCTATGGCAAAGAGCATGGCCAAGGCAGGCACCACAGCTAGCACCGTGCGGTAGGTGAGGTTGCAAGCCATGTCTTGCAGCCTCTTGTCGAGAAACTTGTGAACCGAGAGGTTGGCAATCTTCACCGCCGACACCCACCAGTGTGTGCTCGCATCGGTCCACACCCCCACTGTGCAGTAGCGGTAGAGCGCCTGCACGCGCGATACAAGGTGAGATATGTGACCAGCGATTGACACAAGGCATTGAGAATAGGTGCTATTTCTTGAGCGCCATGTTGTAGTTATAGTAATCCTTGTTGCCCGTGATGTCCTTCACCACGTGGATGAAAGGCGGGAACTTGTCCTCGGGCAGACTGGGCACCCCCTTGCACTCGAGTATCTGCAAGCCCTTGCACGGCTCCTTATAGGTGTCGAGCTCAAACGACTGGCCTTTCCACACAAAGCTCTTGCGATTTTTGCGGATGGTGGTGCGATAGGGGTCGGCCTGCTTCATGAGCGAGCGATACAGGTTGTTGCTGATTTGGCGCTCGGTCTCGATTTGCTCGTTGTCGCTGATGCGGCTCTTGGTGTGGTGGATAATCACGGTCTTGCCATTCCACGTGCGGCGGCGCAGGCGCACCTCCACACCTGGGTCGGCCGAGAGATAGGTCTGTGTGATTTCGCTCTCGATGCAGTCGGGTATGGGGCCAGTGAGCTCCACGATGTATTTACCCTCGTTCTCGATGGGCTGTGGCAGGCCGAGCACGGCGCTTATCTCATAGATCACGCGCTGTATCTTCTTGTTGAAGTCGTCGTGGTTGTTGATGATGCGGTGGTGCGGGTGGCCACTCCAGGCATTTATCACCTTCTTGTCGAGGCTGCGGGCGATGGCCAGGCCCTGGGCATCGGGCTTCTCCAGGCGCTGGGCATTGGTGCTCAAGGTGTAGTACTGCTCGGCGCCATCGGCAGCCGAGACCAGGTGGAACACAGCATCGTAGCGCGAGCGCAGCTCGTTGGTGTTGGTACCCACGGCACGGGTGATGCTCTCCCACATCTCGGGCGTCATGTAGGCCGAGATGTCCATGGTGCCACGGTCGCACACGATAATCACCGGCTCTTTGCAAGTTTGGGCCAGGCGGTAGAATTTGTCCTCAAGGCCTATTTGCTCTTCAAGCGTGGCTTTCTCGCCCTCGTAGAAGAATTCCTTGTTGGTTGTGAGGTAGTCCATGCCTGCCTGAGTGAACATGGTGGGCACCTCGGGTATCGTAAACACCTTGTAGCCAAGGCTTGAGAAATGTTCGATGATTTTCACCAATGCTGTGGTCTTTCCGGCGCAGGGGCCTCCAGTGAGCACTATTTTCTTGATATCTGCCATAAAAGAGTTGTTGTTTCGTTAATGAGTATGCAAACTTACAAAAAAGTTTTCTGAATACCTTATAAAAAAAGAGGAAGCTAATCGCCACAGGCTGCACTTCAACGCTGCGGGGCCACAGGTTGACGCAGAGCCCAGGTGATGCCGCGGGCCATGCGCCACGCTGGTTGCTGGTAGTGGTTGCCATTGTTGAGCTGAAACACGGTGTTGATGCCCATGGCCTGATAGTGGTCGCAGAGCCAGCGTGTGCGCTCCTCCACGGTGTTGAGCACAGCATTCTTGAGGCGTGTCTCCTTGTCGCCCAGCGAGAAATAAATGCACGAGGGCACCTTCTTAAACTCGTGGGTTTTCACATAGTCGATGAAGTCGGGATACCAGAATGAGCCCGAGCCCGAGATGAGACCGTCGAAGGCGTCGGTGTTGTAGGCCGCCCAGATGGCATACATCCCAGCCAGCGAGTAGCCGGCCAGCAAGCGCCGCGTGGCGGGCTGCAGCCGTGCCTCGACGGCGGGAATGACCCTGCTGGTGAGTGCTTGCAGCCACTGGGCGCCAAGCCCCGGGCAAGGAGCATCGTTCTTAAACAGCCGGCCTGTGGGCCACGGCGTGAGGCTGGCATCCCAGTCGAGCCCGGCGATTTCTACCAAGATGTGCCGCCGGGTCTGCATCTTCTGGCACTCCTGCCACACTTGCTCTCCCTCGCCCTCAAAGGTGTGGATATACACCACGGGCAGGCTACGGCTGGTGTCGCCGTAGATGTGCACGTGGCACAAGTTTTCAATCGAGAATGTTTCCATAAGCCACAAAGTTACAGAATTTTTTGTAATTTTGTGGCCTAATTTCACGAGGGATTATGACAACACTACTACTGGTACGCCACGGCGAGACGGTTGACAACGCCAACAAAATCATGCAGGGACAAACTCAAGGGCAGCTCAACGCCGCCGGCATTGCCGAGGCGCAGGCCCTGGCCAAGCAGCTAGCCAGCGAGCACATCGACGCCTTTGTATCGAGCGACCTGCGCCGCTCTATCGACACCTGCGCCATACTGGCCAAGCCACACCACCAGCAGGTGGTGACCACTCCCCTGCTGCGCGAGCGCGACTGGGGCAGCTGGACGGGCCGCTACATTCCCTCGCTGCAATACCTCAACGAGTGGCCCGGCGACGTGGAGTCGCTCGCGCACCTCAAGGCCCGCGCCCAGCAGTTTCTCGACTGGACCAAAGAGCGCTACCCGGGCCAGATTGTGCTCGCCGTGGGCCACGGCATCATCAACAAAGCCATACAAAGCGTGTACTACAACCGCCCCATGAACGAGATCGAGAAAATGACCAACTGCGACCTGCGCAAGCTCGAGCTGCAATAAAAAAACTGAGAGCAGATTACACCCACTCACCTTGGGGGGAAAAATGGCTTGGTTAACGTGTGTTAAAGTGCGCACGTGAAACGGCTGTGTTTATCCAATTCCTACCTCGCGGTAACCATGAGACCAAAAAGTGCCCTCTTGCAGAGCATGATTTCTTGCCCTACCTTTGCTATCGCAAAACAGAAACAAACAATAATAACAACAAATAAAAAGAAAGGAACAACGAAATGAAAAATGTAGTTTTAATCGGTGCAACAGGATTTGTGGGTTCAGCCATTCTCAACGAGCTTCTCAATCGCGGTCACAAGGTGACGGCAGTGGTGCGCAACACCGCCAAGCTGCCTAAGAACGACAACCTCACGGCAGTGCAAGAGGACGTAGCCAATATTGACGCCATCGCCAAGATTGCCGAGGGCAAGGATGCCATCATCTCGGCCTACAATCCCGGTTGGGCAAATCCTGAGATTGGCCGCCTCACGACCGAGAACTATCCCAAGATTGTGGAGGCTGCCAAGAAGAGTGGCGTAGGTCGCCTGCTCATCGTGGGCGGTGCCGGCACCCTCTATGTGAAGCCAGGCCTGCGCGTGGTTGACTCGGGCGCAATTCCTGCCGAGATCATGGACGGGGTGCGCACGCTGGGCAACTTCTACCTGAACGTTCTCACCAAGGAGAACGACATCGACTGGGTGTTCTTCTCGCCCGCCGGAGCATTTGACGAGAAAGGCGCACGCACTGGCAAGTTCCGCCTGGGCAAGGACGACCTGATTGTAGACGAGGCCACTGGCACAAGCCACATTTCGGTTGAGGACTACGCCGTAGCCATGGTCGACGAGCTGGAGAAGCCCGCTCACCACAAGGAGCGCTTCACCATAGGCTACTAATTGAAACTGGCCCCCGACGAGAGGGCTGTCCATAAAAAAATCCACACTTGCCTCACGGGGGGGCAAAGTGTGGATTTTTTGTGTTCGGGAGAAATGAAATCACTCCTCGACAGGGCTGAAATCATCCTTGCCAACGCCGCACAGGGGGCACACCCAATCGTCGGGGAGGTCCTCAAAGGCTGTGCCGGGCATGATGTCGTTGTCGGGGTCACCCACGGCGGGGTCATAGATGTAGCCACACACGTCGCAAACGTACTTTTTCATATCGAATAAAATTGTTAAAAGTGAATATATAGGAAAAATAATTACAAGAGGGCTGCAACCTGAGCCTCAACCTCCTTCATGTCGGCAGTGGGCTCAAAGCGAGCCACCACGTTGCCGTCGCGGCCGATGAGGAACTTGGTGAAATTCCACTGTATGTCGTCCTTCTTGCGAGGCTCGGGGTTGTTGTCGTTGTAGAGCTTCTCCATGATAGCGGCCAGTTTCTCCTCATAGTGGCCTGTGAAGCCCTTCTGGCTCTTGAGCCAGGTGTAGAGCGGCAATTCATTCTTACCGTTCACATCGCTCTTCTTAAACTGTGGGAAGTCGGCGCCAAACTTGAGGGTGCAGAATTCCTTGATCTCGTCGTCGGTGCCAGGAGCCTGGTGGCCAAACTGGTTGCAGGGAATGTCGAGAATTTCCAGACCCTTGTCTTTCAATCGATGGTACATTGCCTCGAGGTCTTCATATTGAGGAGTGAAGCCACAGCCCGTGGCCGTGTTCACCACCAGCAGCACCTTGCCCTTGTATTGAGCCAAGCTCACTGGGTTGCCCTTTTTGTCGAGCAGATTAAAATCATAAATAGTTGCCATAATTAATTTTGATTTGTTTCAGTTGCCAAAGTTAGTGACAAAATGCGCAATATCATCACCCGCACCTCTTAAAATTGCTTAAACTGCACTTGGAAATGCTACAACGAGGCATGCACAATGATATTGACCCCACAGCCGGTTGTCGTGACTTGCTTGAAGCCGGCACGGGCAAGCATGAGCTTCAAGTCGGCCATCGGCACCATCTTCATGCCATCGACAACCCGCTCCCAGAAAGCCATCGCCGGGCTGGACCGGTCGCCATAGGTGAACACGAAATCACCGCCAGGCTTCAACACCCTAGCCACCTCGCCGAAAGCCGCATCCAGATCGGGCCAGAAATAGACCGTCTCAAAGGCCGTGACCAGGTCGAATTTGCCTGCCTCCCACGGCAAGGAAGTGGCACTGCCCTCCTCGATGAAGCATCGCTTGCCAAGCGCTTTCTTGTTGAGCCGGCGGGCATAGGCCACACTCGTGGGCGAGATGTCGAGGCCATACACTACACCCAGCGGGCATCGCTCTTGCTGTTGCCATGCCACATGATGGCCTCGATCACCGTGCGTGCGCGGCAGTCGTGCATGCGGTCGTCGGCGCCAGTCACCTTGCGGCTCAGGCCACGGCCCCACAGCGGTGTGGTGCGGCACCAGCCGGTGCGTATGTCGTTCTGCATATACAGGCGGTGCTGAATCAGGTTGGTGTAAGGCCAAATCTTCTGGTGGGGATAGCGAGGCATGGCCTTGGCACCATGGTTGGTCAAGTTGTACACGTCAACCACCTCGTCGTCGCCAGTGGTCCACGAGGGGCGGTGGCACGAGGCGCAGCCTATCTGGGTGAAGAGCTTCTTGCCGCGCTGGAACTCGTCGCTCTGCACGTCGCGGGCGGCAGGCACGGCCAAGCCGCGGAACCACACCATGAGGTCGTAGCACTGTGAGGCATTCATCTCAACCCGCTGGTTTTGCGAGGTGAGGAAGTTGTAGATATCGGTCTCCACATTGCCAGTCTTGTTCCACTCGGGATAATACTTGTAGAATTGAGCCTGCACGTCGGGGGCCTTGCTCGAGGTGCGTGCATAGGCGTCATTGATATAGAGGTAAGGGAACATGGGGGTAATCACATTGGTCACCTCCCACAGGCTCGTGTTGGCCTGCAGCTTGGCAAAGTCGCAGAAGTAGTCGAAACGATAAGGATGTCCATTGCCGTCGACGCCCGTCGAGGCGAAATCGGTGCCGTTCCACATGCGGGGATTGAGCGTGGCATGAGCGCTCTCGCTCTTGTATTGGGCCTTGAGCGAATCGTCGGGGATGGCATCGAGCAAGCCCAGGCCATAGAGGCCAATGGTGGATTGCAGCGTGATGCGAGCCTCGCTCATGGGCAGCGGCTGGCCGTTGACCTCAAGCGGAGAATAGAGCGCCGACTCAGGCATCGTGACCTCGGGATAAATCAGGTCGTAGGTCTCGCCGTCGGGGAATTTGTTGCCCCAGTCGTCGGTGTAATGTTTCCACTCGATAGTGACCTTGCTCTCGTCAAGCATGGGCTTGAACGGAGCTTGAGCCACAGTCATAGGCACCTCGCCAAGCGAAGTGGCCACATTGCCGTCTTTGTCGATCACGGTGATCAGGCAGCCGTTGCCGCGCTCATTACTATCATAGGTAGTGATGCGGTGGCCATGGCCATAGTTGGGGTGACAATTGATGCAACTGTAGCGAGTCCACATGGGGCCAAGGCCATGCATGGGTGTGGTCGATGCGGTGTCGGTGTCGTAGTTGCTCTCAAAGAGGCGCTCGCCGCGCTTGAATGTCTCGAGCAGGCCAGCATCGTCGATAGCCTTGGCATTTTGTTCAAAAGCCGACGAGGTGACATTGGTGGTCGTGCCTAGCAGGCCGCCTGTGTAGTAATCGTCGGGAAGCGTCACGTCGGGTTTTGGATTGTCGCCTCCCCCATTGTTGTCATCGCTGCAAGAAGCAAGCGGCATGGCCATAGCTGCCAGCGCTATACTTGCTAAAATAAAATCGATTTTCATACAAGTCATATTGTTTGTTTTCGAGCGCAAAGTTACAGAACGTTAACGCTTGACAAAATCCCTGAAATTACTGATTTTGGCAGTACCAAATCACCACAAATGATTAGCCCTAAATGAGTAGTATATTTAAAATTGAATACTAAAATTATAGTATGGCAAAAAGAGGTGAACGACAACTTTTCACTCCTCTTTCACATCACCAATTTGGTCGATATCAACGAGATGGCTCGAGATTGCATAATAGATGAGTCCGAGCGAGGAGTGCAATTTGAGTTTGTGCAAGATGTTGCGGCGATGAAGAAGCCAAATCGAAACCGCCATCAAAGTATGGGTTCACCACGACAATGTCGACCGCGCTCGCGGCCATCATGGTCTTCATGGCTTGCAATGAGTGGGCCATCGCCACCTCACACGTGAACGCATGCAGCTGCTTGAGCACCACTGCCAGTCCCTCGCCTATGAGCACAGAATCGTCGGCAATCAACACCTTAAATACATGTGGGCTTTCATTATCTTCCATCGTAGTGCAAAGTTACGCCTGCCGAGGCAACTGGCGCAATCCTCAATAATAGGTATTTTAGGTGCACTACTTCCCCCAAAAAGGCGATTTCATGCAGTTGCAGCAGCCCGTTTTGTAGCTCAATTGGGCACATGGCAGGCTACCGAAATCTGTAGAAATCACTAAAGATAGGGATTCGGCATTTGGCAAAAAATCACTACTTTTGCAAAACGATGAAAAATATAATAGCAGAACTGAAAAGCAAGACCCACCCCCGTGTGCTGGGTGGTCTCGACATCTTGCGCAACATAGGCCCCGGGCTGCTGGTGACCGTGGGCTTCATCGACCCGGGCAACTGGGCGAGCAACTTTGCAGCCGGCTCAGAGTATGGCTACACCCTGCTGTGGGTGGTGACCCTGTCGACCATCATGCTCATTGCCTTGCAGCACAACGTGGCCCACTTGGGCATTGTCACGGGCCTGTGCCTGAGCGAGGCGGCCGTGAAATACTCACCCCGCTGGGTGGGGCGTCCCATCGTGATCACAGCCGTGCTGTCGAGCATATCGACCTCGCTGGCCGAGATACTGGGCGGCGCCATCGCGCTGCAGATGCTCTTCGGCATACCCATCGTGTGGGGTGCAATACTCACGGTGGCGGCAGTGCTGATACTGCTCTTCACCAACTCCTACAAGAAAATAGAGCGGGCCATCATCTTCTTTGTGTCGATGATAGGGCTATCGTTTATCTACGAGCTGTTTCTCGTCGACACCGACTGGGTGCAAGCCACCCGCAGCGCCTTTGTGCCCAGCATTCCGCAAGGCTCGCTGCTCATCATCATGAGCGTGCTGGGCGCTGTGGTGATGCCTCACAACCTGTTTCTGCACAGCGAGGTGGTGCAAAGCCGCGAGATCAACAAGCAAGGCGACGAGCGCATCAAGCAGATGCTGAAATATGAATTTGCCGACACGCTGTTTTCGATGCTCGTGGGCTGGGCCATCAACTCGGCCATGATATTGCTGGCCGCCTCCACCTTCTACACCCAAGGCACCCACGTTGAGGAGCTGAGCCAGGCGCAATCGCTGCTGCAGCCGCTGCTGGGCAACAATGCCGCCACCATCTTTGCCGTGGCACTGCTGCTGGCGGGCATATCGAGCACCATCACCAGCGGCATGGCGGCAGGCAGCATCTTTGCCGGCCTCTTCGGCGAGTCCTACAATGCCCACGACACCCACTCGGTGGTGGGAATTCTCATCTCGCTGGGCGTGTCGCTCATCATCATCTTCACCATCACCAATCCCTTCCAGGGACTGCTCTACTCGCAGATGGCGCTGAGCGTGCAGCTGCCCTTCACCGTGTTTCTGCAAGTGAGCCTCACCTCATCGAAGCGGGTGATGGGCAAATATGCCAACCGGCCGCTCAACACCATCTTCCTCTACTCGCTGGCAACCATCGTGACGGTGCTCAACATCGCCCTGCTCGTCGAGAGCCTGTAGAACACTACCCATATAGAAAAATGTGCGATAACGCGCCAAAACCTGTGATTTTTTGCAGTTTTGGCACGTTATCGCGCAATTTAGCACCGTAAAATGTAGGGAGCAGGGGTTGCGCACCTATGGCCACAACACAACAACATGCGCAAAAATACAAACCTGCAGGGGCCGATCTTGTGTCGGCCCAAAAACACGGTTCCATCCTATTAATAATCAAATAAATAGGATGTAACATTGTCGTGGGCCGGCACAAGACCGGCCCCTACAAGTCGGTTTTAACCATAGCGGCGTCACCTCCATAAACCGAAATGGCAGGGTGCGGGCATTGTGGACGCCCAAGCTCGGCGTGGAGCAGCGCGCTAGGGGGTTGGGGCTTGCTTGGATTGGGCTTCGGCCATGTCATCGGCGTAATACTTATCGATCTGGGCATAGAAGTCGGCGGGACTTTTCTTGTAGAGGGCTATCAGGGTGTCGGCGGCCTCGATGGTGCCTGTGTATTGCGAGTTGGCATTGTAGTAGTTGAGCACGTCGACGATGGCGTTGGAATACATCTCCTGCGTGAAGTCCTTCTCGTCTTGCTCAAGGGCATACTTACTGCAGCTGGCAATGAAGGCTGCCATGTAGACGGGAGCCTGCTTCTCGTCGCCCATGAGGTGGGCAACATGCGAGGCGAAGACGATGCGCACTTCGTCGGATTTATCGGACCAGTGAATAATGAAGTTGGCTGCCTCGTTCATCTTGTAGGAGTTGATGTAGTGGTCGAGGAAATACTTGCACACGCGGGGCACTGCCCAGCTATAAAGGAGGGCGTCGCGCGCGTTGCTTATGGTGGCGTCGGGTATGTCGATATATTCTTCCTTGGCCTCCTTGCGCAGGCGCTCGATGGTGGCATCGGTCTCGGCGGCCTTATCGGTGTTACCGTTATGAGTGTAGTACATCGAGAGGTACTCAAGCTCATCGATGTAGGTGTCGGAGTGCTCGCCATAGATAATCTGCATGAGCTTGAGTGCGCTGTTTTCACACATGATGGCCTGCAAGTGGTTGCCCACGGCATCAAAGTGCTCGGCGGCATGCATCAAGACGTAGGCCTTGTGAAATCCATCGCCCTCCGGCACCGAGTTTACCACCTGTACAGCCATATTGCTGTATTTAGCAGCCTCGTCGTGTTGCTTCAACTCTGAAAGATAGTAGGAGATGTTGTCGGCAATAATGGCATAATTCATGTCGCGGCCATGCTTGCTGCTGTAAATTTCCAGTGCCCTCTTGTCGACGGCGACGGCCGAGTCGACGAGCTGCTCCTTGAAGAGGCAGCGGCCTATCTGCACGAGCGAGAAGGCATGGAGTGAGTCGTTCTCGCCCGGCTTGAGGCCGGCAATGAGTTGCTGGCGGGTTTTCACGACGTCGACATACTGTTCGTCGTCAAATTGGGCATTGGCAATGCTGTCGAGGCGCATCACGTCGACCGCAGCGGGTGCTGCGCTTGCCACGATCGAGGCAAGAAGGGCGGCTATGGCAAGAATGGTTCTCATTGTTGTTGGGGTTTAAGAAATTAATGAAAACAAAAATATGAAATTAAGTTAAAAATCACAAGAATTTTAATTGAAAAATGGCAATCATTCTTTTT
>OMUK01000132.1 GCA_900314215.1 uncultured Prevotellaceae bacterium | reverse complement strand
CCACGTCGACGTCGAGCAGGGGCTTGATGGTGTCGGTCACCAGCTGGTCGTCGGCGCAATACACCACACACTCGCAGCTGCTGAGTATCTTGCACTTCTCCTGGGCCTTCTCCTGCATCGAGGCGAAGCCGTCGTTGTGCTCCACGCCTATATTGGTGATGATGCCTATCGTGGGGCGTATCATGGCCTGCAAGTTGCCCATCTCGCCGGTGGTCGAGATACCGGCCTCGATGATGGCCAGCTGGGTGTTGTCGTCGATGTCCCACAGCGAGAGCGGCACGCCTATCTGCGAGTTGTAGCTGCGGGGCGAGCGCACGATGCGGTAGTCGTCCTTGAGCAGCTGGTTGAGCCACTCCTTCACGGTGGTCTTGCCGCGGCTGCCGGTGATGCCTATGACGGGGATGTCGAACTTGCGGCGGTGGTTCATCGCGATTTGCTGCAGTGCCTCGAGCGGGCTGTCGACTACCAGGAAGTTGGCGTCGCGCAGCTCGCGGGCCTCGTGCATCTCGTGGTCGACCACAAAGTTGCGCACGCCCTGCTTGTAGAGCTGCGCGATATAGTTGTGCCCGTCGTTGTTCTTGGTCTTGAGGGCAAAAAACAGGGTCTCTTTGGGGTAGTTGAGCGAGCGTGAGTCGGTGAGCAGCTGGCTCACCACGGCCTCTTGGTCATTTAGCCGGTCTTCCTTGATGTGAAGAATGTCGGCAATTTCGGTGATTGAATACTTCATTGTACTGAGAGTATGTTTTGTATTTCCTTTATTCTCTTGATATAGGGGTACTCCTTGGCCAGGTTGCGCACCACGCTGCGGGTGTCGGCGTTGAAGCGCTCCACCACCTCGCGGTTGGGGCTCATGGGGCGGTGGCCCAGGCGCTTCATCACGCGCTCGCACCGCGCTATGGCCTGGCACGAGGCGTCGTCGAAGTAGGTGGCCTGGAACGTCTGCCAGATGTATTCGATGGCGACCTCGCTGGGGTGCACCATGTCGGGCGCATAGAAGCGGTAGTCGCGCAAGTCGTCGATCATGATTTCAAAGGCGGGGAAGTATCCCGTGAAGTCGCGGTAGGCCTTGTTGACGCTGGCCACTGCCACCCGCAGCGAGGCCTTGCTCAGCGAGTTCACCTCGAGACCGTCGGCGATGTGGCGTATCGGGCTCACGGTGAAGATGATGCGCAACCCCGGGTTGTAGCGGTGCAGGTGCTCGACCATGGTGCTCAGCACCTGAGCCATCTCGCTGGCGCTGGCCATCTTGCGGGTGAAGTTGTGCTGCGGCACCTTGTGGCAGTTGGCCACTACCTGGCCCGTGCTCTTGAGGCGGTATACCACGGCGGTGCCCAGGGTGACGATGAGCGTCTGGCAGGTGGCCAGCCGCTCGTGGGCGGCAGCGATGCGGGCGTTCATCTTCTGCAAGGTAGCCTCCTTGTCGGGCAACGAGAAGCGGGAGTGAAAGTTGTAGCTGTTCCACACGCCGCTGCCGCTGAAGAGGTCGATGCCGCGCTCGGGGGTGCCGGCGATGATGCGCTCCACGCTCGAGGCGATGCTATAGGGGTTGTAGATCGTGCCAAACGGGTTGATGTCGACATTAATCATCGCCCCGCGCAGCTTGTTGCCTATGTTGTCGCTGAAGCATGAGCCCAGCATCATCATCGCGTCGCTGTGATGCATGATGCCCAGGTTGTCGGGGGTGTGTATTGTCGTGCGAAAGTCCATTGTGCTTCCTTCTTTTGCTAACTACAAAAGTACTGCAAGTCGAGCGGAATGCAAAATAAAAAACTCGTTTTTATTTTTGCATTTCCGAGGCGCAGCGCAATTTATCCAACAGTACTGCAATTCCACGCAACTATGAAAAAATATCGAGTTAAATTTTGCGCACATTTTCCCAATCTCCCACGCCCAAGCAATTTAGCCCCCAGGGGCTAACCAATGAAAAATCCCGGCAATCGATGTCGACTGCCGGGATTGATGGGTTGGGGGCGACTGGATCGCTGCCCGTTTCACTTTATTTTAGCACCTTGGTCACCTGGGTGCTGCCGTCGCTGTAGGTGGTCTTCACGATGTTGACGCCCTCAAAGGGAGTGGCGCTCTCCATGCCTTGCAGGTTGCAGTAGCTCACGGCCTTCACGCTCTTGGCGGCGTTCACGTCGTTGACAGCGGTTGCAACGTTGTCGACACTCACGCTGATGTTGTCGAGTATCACGCGGCACACATTGGCGTTGGTTCCATGAGGAGCGTTGGGGTCAATCTCGGGGTCGCTCTTCTTGGGAGTGGTCTTGTATTCCGAGGCCACAAAGGCGATTTGAGTCTTGGCCGTAGCGCCCTTGATCTTCAGGCTCACCTTGGTGTTGGCATTGCTCCAAGCCTCGGTGGTGTCGAGCGGGTTGATGAAGGCATCGGTTGGAATCTCGATTTGTGCGCCCTTGTAGTAGGTGGCATTGCCGTCGGCGTCGGCATAGAGAATCTTGTCTTGCATCTTGGTGGCACCGCTGGTGATCTCGCCGTCGCCCAGCACGATCACGTAGTAGGCCTGATAGTCGTGCACGCCACCTTTTGAGTAAGTGCCGCTATCGGTGAGCGTGATGGTGCTCGTGTAGCCTATGCCCTGGTAGTTGAGCACCAGGTCGGCCGTGTCGTTGCCCAGTGCGGTGAGAGCTGGCGAGAGCAGGTCGCCGCCGTATTTGGTCTTGCTGATGCGCACGAAGCCGCGGCAAGCATACATGTAGGTGCTGCGCGACGACCAGCCGTCGAGCAGCGACAGGTAATCGGTCGTGGAGATTGTTTTGTAGTTGGGCTGATAGGTCACGCCGTTCACATCAGCACCGGTCCATGGGTTCATCGAGAACACGTTCTTACCATTGGCGTCGACAGCGTTGTAGAGCTTGTCCCAGTTCTCGCTGAGCACGACGTCGCCCGTGTTGATGGCGCTGGCAACTCCAGCGACACCCAGTAATGCAACTAAAGAAAGTAGAATTTTTTTCATAATCAATCGTTTTGAAGTTTAACAAAAGTTGTTTCCTAAAAGATTTCTGACTACAAATTTACTAAATAAATGTAAGAAGTGAATGTGAAATGAGCGTAAAATTTTTGTTTTGAAAGTTGCTTTTTTTCGAGAGATTCGCAATTTGGCTCGTTGTGCGCCCAAAATGGCAACAAGTGATGGAATTGTGCAATTAAATTGCTACCTTTGAATCAAGTTTACAAAATCACAAACTAACCAAGGTGAAAATGAATAAATTTATCGTTGTGTGGCTGCTCGGCTTGCTCGCCGTGGCCACAGTTGCAGCCAAGCCCAAGGGCCGGCAATGGCTCATAGGCACTGAATACCGCAACGTTGAGCGTGTGGCAGGCCCCAAGCATGTGACGCGCGGCGTGTCGCTTGCCCAGTACAGCGTGCCCTCGATGCCGCTCACGGTGAGTGTGCTCACCGTCGACCTCAACACCCCGGGCCTGAGCGTGGAAACCTGCCTGGGCGCCAATCAGATTGTGGGCCGCGAGACGGTGACCGACATGGCCTTGCGCAACACCAAGCCGGGGCACCAGGTGGTGGCTGCCGTGAATGGCGACTTCTACATGACCAAGCCTAAGGAGGAGAAAGGCATGCCCCGCAGCGGGCAAGTGAGCCGCGACCAGCTTGTGGAGAACCCCGTGGGGCGCGCCTGCCTGGTGATCGACGACAACAACAAGGCTTGCGTAGACCGCGTCGACTGGGCGGGCACTATCACCTGCGCCGACAGCACCTATCGCCTGCACACGGTCAACATGTTGCGCCTCGAGAAGGAAAACACGGGCGGCAACCAGACGTTTCTGTTCACGCCCAGTTACGGGCCTGTCACCTATGATTGCCCGGCGGGCTTGAAGATGCAAATCAGCGCGGCCAGCGGCGCCTTCAACTGGATGCCCACGGGCACTCAGGATTGTGTGGCCGATACCGTCTACAATGCCGACGGCACCACGATGATACCCCCTGGCAAGGCCATACTGTGGTTTCAAGGCACCGACACGATACACGCCCGCGCGCTTGCCCGGGCACACAAGTTCAGCATCAACTTTGCCACCACCTTGCGTTCCAATCCCAAGCAGGCCGTTGCCATCAAGGAGCTCGTGGGCGGCAGCGACCACATCATCATGCGCGGCGGCGAGCTTCAGGACGACTGGGATGCCCGCCACCCACGCACTTGCGCCGGCATCAATGCCAAGGGCGACCGCCTCTATCTCGTGGTGATCGACGGCCGCAGCAAGGCCTCTACGGGCGTGACCCTGAAGGAGGCCTGCGGCATACTCAAGGCTCTGGGAGCCACCGATGCCGTGAACCTGGATGGCGGCGGCTCAAGTTGCATGGTGGTCGACGGCCACGTGGTCAATACCCCGAGCGACGGCCACGTGCGTGCCGTGGGCAACGGCTTGCTGATTGTGAAGAACCGATGATTGTGACGCGCCTATGATACAGCAAGTTGAATTCTCATTGCGGCCACGGCAGCGGGGCATGCACCTGGTCACCAGCGAGGTGCTGAGCCACTTGGGAGCGTTGCCAGCCCAGGGACTGCTGCACCTCTTGCTCAAGCACACCTCGGCAGGCTTGTGCCTGAATGAGAACTGGGACCCCGACGTGCGCCTTGACCTGGCCAGCATCCTCGACCACCTTGTGCCCGAGGATGAGCCCTACTACCGCCACACCCTCGAGGGCAGTGACGACATGCCCGCCCACGCCAAGAGCGCCCTGGTGGGCGCCTCGCTCACCATCCCCATCACCGGCGGCCAGCTCAACCTGGGCACCTGGCAGGGCATCTACCTGTGCGAGTTTCGCGACCATGGCGGCCCCCGCCACCTCGTGGCCACCATCGTGAGCTGATTTGGGCCATAAGCAGGGGAAAAAACAATTGCTGCCTCATGCAGGGAAACTGTGCATGGGGCAGCAATGTTGTTATGAGGTGGGCTGGCGGCTACTTGAGCACCTTGAAGGTGCGGGTGGCGCCGTTGGCCAGGCGCACGCGGCGCAGGAAGATGCCCTTGCCAGGCCGTGTCACCTCGCGGCCTGCCAGGTCATACCAGGTCTCGCTCACCACTGGCGCATTGTCGTCGCCGCCGACGCTCTTCACGGCGCTGGGCATTGAGCCATAGATGAGCTCGATGCCTGGAATGCCGAAGGTGTAGCTTTGGCCAGTGACAGGCGTGGAGAGGGCAAAGTTGATGTAGACAAATTGCAGTGGGTAGTTGCTCAAGTCGGCCGCGTCGCACCATTGCGCTGTGGGCAGATTCACGACATATTCGCCCGAAATGGTGTCGGGCAGAGTGTCGCACTGGCTCACCACTTGGGCGCTTGCGGGCGTGGCGGTGGAGATGCTCACGCGCTTCACTTGCAGGCCGCCCGGGTTGAAGCGCACCCTGAGCGTGTCGGGGATGCCCCACAGTTGCATGCGCTTGGTGAGCCTGATATAGGGATTGCGGCTGCTCGTGCCGGTGAAGGTGATACTCATGCCGTTGTCGAGTGCTGTCACGGTGCGGTTCTTGCCGCCGCTTTGGGTAATCGTCCAGGTCGATGGGTCGATGGGCGCATTCTCGATGGTGGTGACGTGGGCTTTGGGATTTTCTACCCTCACGGTGAGGGTGTCGGCAAAGTTCTCGCCCACACCCGTCACCAGGGTTTTGCCGTCGGCCACGGCGCTCACGATGCCGTCGGCACCCACGCTGGCCACTTGCTCATCGCCCGAGGTCCAGGAGATAATCGAGGGGTCGACGATGTCGCGGCCCAGTCCGCTCTCGCCCCACACTTTTATCTCGTAGCTGTGGGTGCGGTCTATCACCACGCTGTCGGCAGCCAGCCGCTTCGCGGCATTCACGATGCTGATGGGTTGCGTGGCGGTGATGCCCTCGCCGTAGGTGGCATAGATATTGCCTTGTGCCGGACGTGGCGCAGCGATAAAGGTGCCGTCGCTGGTGAAGTGGCCCACCTGCTCGTCGCAAGTGAGGGTGCAGCCTTGCAGGTCGCGGGTCTTGAGCACGCCATACTTGTTGTAGCCCCACACCTTGGGGTTCATTTTGGCCGAAATGGAAATATTCCAGCTGCGCGGCTCAAAGTTGAGCATGCCTATGCTGTCGAGCGCAGGGGCGTTGCTGATGAGCAGGCACCCGTTGCCCACTGGGCGCAGCGAGCCGTCGCTCGGGGTGTTGACCACCTCGCCGTTCACCACCATGCAACTCGAGCCGCCGCCGTCGAGGTTCACGGCATTCACTGCGCCCAGGCCCAGAAACACACCTCCTGCCTCGGCCATCGACACGCCCGACGACACGGTGCTGCGGCCGTCGATGACCACAAAGTACACCTTGGTGCTATCGGCGTTGAAGCCTATGCAGGTGCGCGGGTGTCGGTCGGCCCACTCGTCGACGAGCTGGCCATTCTTGAGGATGATGTGGTCGCTGCCGCCCATGAGCTCCTTGAAGTTGCCGAGCAGCCCAGGCTGGCTGCGCAGGTTCACGCCCAGGTTGATGGCAAGTGTGTCGCCACTGGCCATGCCCTTCACCTGGTCGATGCACGTGCCCCGCGCCCACAAGATGGCGTGGCCGGCAGGTATGGCTGTCACGCCGTTGCCGTCGAAGGTGGAGTCGACCACGCAGCGCTCAGTAGCATTGGCGTGCCACAAGAAGTTGCCGGCGGCAGGGTGAATGAGCACCTTCACACCGCCCGAGCAATTCTCGGTCTCGGTGCCGTAGCTGGTGGTGTAGAGGTTGATTTGGTTGCCTTGGGTGTCTTCCCACTCCAGGCGTTGCATGTTCACGGTGTGCAGTCTGAACGTGTTGCCCTTGTAGGCAATCGAGCCGGCGAAGTCAACGCGGTCGATATAGGGGTGACGGTTGTCGTCGAGCACAAAGCAGGCGCGCCCCACAGGATTGGTCACGCACTCGTCGCGGCGAAACTGCCCGCTGCGGGGTATGCCGTTCTCCACAGGATTGGTGTAGAAATAGAAGTCGCCATTGGTGGCGCCCACCACCTCGTGGCCGGGGCGGTCGTTGCGTTGTGCCATGCTCAAGGGGTTCTCCTCGGCCACGCCCTTGTCGCCTCCCTTGCAGGTCTCAAAGTCGATGTAGGGGTTGGTCAAGTCCATCGTCATCACGCTCACCAGCAGCGGGAAGCTGGGCAGGTTGTATTTGGCAAATGTCACGCCAGGTCCCACGGGATGTGGAAAGATGAGCGTGTCGACGTCGTAGGCCGTGCCGGCAAGCGTCCACTGGTTTTTGGCTGCCATCGGGGTCGACAGCAGCAACAGCAACAGAATGATTGCGCTCAGTTTTCTCATGTTGCGGTGCCTCAGTTAGTGGTTGAGTATGATGTTGATGAGCGAGGTCACATCGCTGGTGTTGACTGCGCCGTCGCTGTTGAGGTCGGCGGTTGCCATGTCGGCCACGCTGGTGCCCAGCACCATGTTGATGAGTGTGGTCACGTCGCTGGTGTTGACAGCTCCATCGTGGTTCAAGTCACCACGCTTGGCCGAGGGCTCAACGGCGTTATACACGGTCTCGAAGCCGGCAAACTCGATGGTGTATTGCTTGCCGCTAGTGCTGGAGTTCATGTTGAGCTGGATGCTTTGCAGGGTGATGGGGTAGTTGGCCATGTCGCTGGCATCGAGCCACGAGCTGGTGGGCACGTCGATGGTCATCTCCTTGCCGGCGATGATGGTGTCGGGGGTCACGGTCTGGTAGCTCAGGTTCTGACCGGCAGCGCGCAGGCCGAGCACCACGTTCTTAAACGTGGCCTCGCCGGGGTTGATGCGCAGGCGCACGGTGTCGGGCAGGCTCCACAAGCGCAACTCCTTGGTGAGTACAATCTTGGGAGCACGGCTACTCGAGCCAGTGTAGCTATAGGTGATGCCGCCGTTGCCGTTGGCAGTCTCGGTGGCGTTCTTGCCGCCGCTTTGCGAGAACTTCCAGGTGGTGACGTCGAGGTTGGGGTCGATAGCCATCACGTGGGCGGTGGGTCGCTCCACAATCACCTTGAGGGTGTCGGCGATGTCGCCCAGCGTGCCTATCACGCTGGCGGTGCCGTCGGCCACGCCTTGCAGCACGCCAGTGGCGGGGTCAACCTTCACCACGCTCTCATTGGTGCTCTTCCAGGTGAGGGCGGCGGGGTCGATGGCCATGGTCTTGTCGAGCACGGTGCTTTGCAGTTGCACTTTATAGGTGCGATAGGTGTCGGTAATCACGCTGTCGTTCACGAGCTGGATGCCGCCAGCCGACTGCAGCACGCTCACCGGCAGGGTGGCGGTGTGGCCTTGATAGGTGGCAGTGATTGTGCCAGTGCCCTCGCCCTGGGCGAAGAAGGTGTTGCCATTCTTGATGGTGCCCACGTTGCTCGAGCAAGCGATGGTGACGCCTTGCAGGTCGGTGTCGACGAGCATGCCATACTGGTTGTAGCCGTAGAACTTGGGCGTGTAGGTGCCATACTTGGGAATATTGAGTGCCCAGTCTACAAAGCGTATTTGGCTCACCACACTGTCGTCGGGGGCATTGCTCACGGCAAAGATGCCGTTGGCATCGGCGCGCTCACGGCCGTCGCTGGGCACGTTGCGCACACCCAAAGCGCTCGAGTAGAGGCACGACGAGCCGCCGCCGTCGACGTTGAGGGCATTGTAGGCGCCGGCATATTGCATGAGGGCACCCAGCCCGGCGGTGGTGATGCCGTCGCTTATGGTAGAGCGGCCGTCGACTACCATGAAGATCACCGTTTTGCCGTCTTGGCTATAACCGAGCACGGTGCGCGGGTGCACCGAGGCGTCGCCGTTGTTGTAGATTTTACCATTTTGAAGCACCCAGGGTTGTCCCGAGATCACTTGCATCGGGTTGAGTGCGATGCCGCCCAGGCTGGCTGTCATGCACATCGTCAGGGTGTCGCCCTGGCTCAGTGCCGAGATGAAGGTGGCTCCTGTGCCCAAGCCGGTGAGCACGAGGCCCTCGCTGGGCACGTCCATGTCGCCACTGGTGCTGGGGGAGTTCACCACCACAAGCTTGCAGTTCTTGCCCCAGGCAAAGGAGTCGTCGCCGTCCACATAGCGCACTTGCACCTCGGCGCAGCCGCTGGCGGTGTTGGTTCCGGCGAAATAGGTGGGATTGTAGATGGTGATGGCATTGTTCACGGCATCGCGGTTCACGCCGCTTATGGCCATACTGGCACCCGAGGCATTGGCGATGGTGCCGCCAAATTGCACGCTGCCCATGCTGGGATGTTGCTGCGCGTCGATGGTGAACTGGTACTCGCCGTCGTTGCTTTGGGCGCGATATACGGTGCCCTCGGCGATGCACGACGAGATGCTGCCGCCCACGTAGCTCTCGCCACGCTTGGTGGTGCCGTCGGTATACCAGAAGTCGCCGTTCACGCCTATGTAGTAGCGGGCTCCGGGCGCATCCTTGCGCTTAGCCATCTGCGACACGGTCTCGCTGCCGGCAAACTTGTCCTTGGCGCTCACGGCCTTGATGCTCACATAGGGGTTGGTGATGTCGACGTCGGTGTAGAACACGCGCAACTGCTTGCTGCCGCTGGTGAGCATGAGCGACGTCTGTGTGGTGCCAGGGCCCACATAGGAGTAGAATAGCGTGTCGACGTTGTACACGGTGCCCAGCACGTCGATGGTGCCGGTGGCTTGGGCGGCAAGCGCCAGGCTTAATGCCGCCAGGCCCAGGATGAATAGTCTTTTCATTGTCAATTCTGTATTTCTTTTTTGTTTTTTATTTTCTGAGTATGAGGTTAACTAGGGCGGTGACATCGGTCACATTGACGATGCCGTCGCCATTGATGTCGCACACGGCGTCGCTATAGGCGGCGGTGCCCAGTATCTTGTTGACCAGCGAGGTGGCGTCGGTCACGTTCACAATGCCGTCGCCGTTGATGTCGCCCTTGGTGCCTGCCGAGGGCTCGATGGCGTTGTACACGGTCTCGAAGCCGGCAAACTCGATGGTGTATTGCTGCCCGCTCTTGGCGGCGTTCATGTTGAGCTGGATGCTGGCCAGGGTGATGGGGTAGTTGGCCATGTCGCTGGCATCGATCCACGAGCTGGTGGGCACGTCGATGGTCATCTCCTTGCCGGCGATGATGGTGTCGGGGGTCACGGTCTGGTAGCTCAGGTTCTGACCGGCAGCGCGCAGGCCGAGCACCACGTTCTTAAACGTGGCCTCGCCGGGGTTGATGCGCAGGCGCACGGTGTCGGGCAGGCTCCACAAGCGCAACTCCTTGGTGAGTACAATCTTGGGAGCACGGCTACTCGAGCCAGTGTAGCTATAGGTGATGCCGCCGTTGCCGTTGGCAGTCTCGGTGGCGTTCTTGCCGCCGCTTTGGGTAAACTTCCAGGTGGTGACGTCGAGGTTGGGGTCGATAGCCATCACGTGGGCAGTGGGTCGCTCCACAATCACCTTGAGGGTGTCGGCGAGGTCGCCAAGCTTTCCAATCACGCTGGCGGTGCCGTCGGCCACGCCTTGCAGCACGCCGGTGGCGGGGTCAACCTTCACCACGCTCTCGTCGGTGCTCGTCCACGACATGATGCTGGGGTCAACGCTCAGCGTCTTCCCGTCGGCCGAGTTTTGCACTTCTACGGCATAGGTGCGATAGCTGTCGTTGATGATGCTGTCGTGGG
Organism: uncultured Prevotellaceae bacterium; assembly: GCA_900314215.1. Classification (GTDB taxonomy): domain Bacteria; phylum Bacteroidota; class Bacteroidia; order Bacteroidales; family Muribaculaceae; genus Sodaliphilus. The sequence continues at coordinate 28,421 of OMUK01000132.1, read as the reverse complement.
CAATCGCGATGCTGCTGGCCGTGCCCTCGATGGTGACAGGCACGGTGGCGGTCAAGTTGCCATAGTGGGCGGTGAGTGTAGCCGACCCGGCACCGTCGCCAAAGAAGGTGGTGCCGTCCTTCACATGGCCCACCGAAGCGGGGCAGCTGATGGTGGCGCCTTTCAAGTTGGTGTCGATGAGCATGCCATACTGGTTGTAGCCGTAGATCACGGGCGTGTAGATGCCATATTTAGGCACCTTGGCCACCCAGTCGGCAAATGCGATTGAGGCTATCGTGCTGTCGTCGGGTGCTGTGCACACGGCAAAGATGCCATTGGCGTCGGCACGCTCGCGGCCGTCGCTGGGCACGTTGCGCACGCCAAATGCGCTGGTCCAGAAGGTCGACGACCCGCCGCTGTCGAAGCTCAAGGCGTCGGTGGCGCCCAGCTGGCGCAGCAAGTCGGCGATTTCGGTGGTGCGGGCACCGCTCGACTTGGTTGAGCGGCCGTCGATGGTGAGGAAATATATTTTTTTGCCACCGTCGCCCAGTGCCATGGCGGTCACAGGCTGGAAGGTGCCAAATTCCTCGAGCATATACTCGGTGTCGGTCACCTTGCCGTCTTGCAGGCTGCGGGGGAAGCTCGAGATCATCTCTTGCGGGTGGAGCTCGGTGCCGTCGACGTAGACGTGCAAGTCTACTGTGATGGTGTCGCCCTGCTTCATGTTGTTGATGAAGTCGTAGGTGCTTCCTTGGCCATGCAGCACGTAGCCGCCAGCGGGAATGTCGAGGTCACCGGCAGTGCTGGGACCAGCAATCGCCACCATGTGCACGGGGCTGCCCACGGCAAAAGCCTCGCCGCTGGCAAGCCGCAGCTGCACCTCGGCGCATGTGCCCGTCTGGTCGGTGCCGGCAAAGTAATGGCTGTTGTAGAGGGTGAGCTGGCCGTCGGTGGCATCGGTGTTCACGCCGGTGAGCGTGGCTTGCGCGCCCGTGCTGGTGGTGACGGTGCCGCTGAAGGTGCTGTAACCCATGTGGGTCGACTTGTCGGTGCCGAGGGCAAACTGGGTAAACCAGGTGCCCGTGTAGCCCCGGTAGATCTCGCCGTCGGCGATGCAGGGCCCTATGGGCACACCCACTTTGCTCTCGCCGCGATGGGTGGTGCCGCCGGTCACAAAGAAGTCGCCATTGGTGCCCATGAAGTAGCGGTTGCCGTTGCTCGACTTGCGCTGTGCCATCGACGACACGGTCTCGCCTTCATTATACTTGTCTTGTCCCATCACGGCATGCAGGGTGAGGTAGGGGTTGGTGAAGTCGATAATGGAGTAGTACACATACATTTGTCGGCCTGTGGCACTCTTCATGAATAGCGAGGTCTGCGACGTGCCAGGGCCTATCATGGCGTGAAAAAGCGTATCGGTCTCAAATTCGGTGCCTCTGATGTTGTAGACGGTCGAGGCCATGGAACTTAAGGCTAATGTGCCGCACAATAAGACTGATAGTAAATTTTTCATTTTATATGGTTGTTTTAGTAAAACAATGGGGAAATTCTGGAGGTAGCCAGAATTCCCCCATATATGTTGAGTGTAGCGCGTGCTACTTGCTGCCCAAGATGAGGTTGACCAGGGCGGTGACGTCGGTCACATTGATCACGCCGTCGCCATTCATGTCGCACACAGCGTCGCTATAGGTGGCAGTGCCCAGTATCTTGTTGACCAGCGAGGTGGCGTCGGTCACGTTCACAATGCCGTCGCCGTTGATGTCGCCCTTGGTGCTTGGTGAGGGCTCGATGGCGTTGTACACGGTCTCGAAGCCAGCAAACTCGATGGTGTATTGCTGTCCGCTCTTGGCGGCATTCATGTTGAGTTGGATGCTGGTGAGCGTGATGGGGTAGTTGGCCATGTCATCGGCATCGATCCACGAGCTGGTGGGCACGTCGATAGTCATCTCCTTGCCGGCGATGATGGTGTCGGGGGTGATGGTCTGGTAGCTCAGGTTCTGACCGGCAGCGCGCAGGCCAAACACCACGTTCTTGAACGAAGCCTCGCCGGGGTTGATGCGCAGACGCACGGTGTCGGGCAAGCTCCACAGGCGCAACTCCTTGCTGAGCACAATCTTGGGAGCACGGCTGCTCGAGCCGGTGTAGCTATAGGTGATGCCGCCGTTGCCGTTGGCAGTCTCGGTGGCGTTCTTGCCGCCGCTTTGGGTAAACTTCCAGGTGGTGACGTCGAGGTTGGGGTCGATAGCCATCACGTGGGCAGTGGGCCGCTCCACAATCACCTTGAGGGTATCGGTCACGTTGCCCAGCGTGCCAATCACGCTGGCGGTGCCGTCGGTCACGCCTTGCAGCACGCCGGTGGCGGCGTCAATCTTCACCACGCTCTCGTCGGTGCTCTTCCAGGTGAGGGCGGCGGGATTGATGGCCATGGTCTTGTTGCCCACGGTGCTTTGCACCTCAACGGTATAGGTGCGGTAGCCGTCGTTGATCACGCTGTCGCAAGCAATCTTGATGGCATCGACGCTGCCAGTGATGGTGATGGGCATCGAGCAAGTGATGTCGCCGTAGTGTGCCACGAGCGTGCCATTGCTGGCGTCGGTGTTGGCATAGAAGGTGGTGTCGCCTATGATGCTGCCCAGTGCCGGGTCGCAAGTGAGCTTCACGCCCTTCACATCCTGGCTCACCAGCATGCCATACTTGTTGTAGCCGTAGAACTTGGGCGTGTACATGCCATAGTGCGGAGCTTGCAGGCTGAAGTCGATGTAGCGTATCGAGGCAATCGTGCTGTCGTCGGGGGCGCTGCTCACGCAGTAGAATCCGTTGCCGTCGGCACGCTCACGGCCGTCGCTGGGCACGTTGCGCACGCCCAGGGTGCTGGTGTAGAGTATTGCCGAGCCGCCGCCGTCCTCATTCACGGCATCGGTCACGCCGGCATAGCGCATGATATCGGCCAGGGCTGTCGTGCGCACACCGCTCGATATGGTAGATCGGCCGTCGACCACAAAGAAGTACACCTTCTTGCCGCCGTCGCTGTAGCCCACAGCCGCGCGAGGCTGCTGGGTGTTGGCATCGCCGCGGTCGGCCTCGCTGTTGAGGGTCACGCCGTCGGCCAGTATCTTGGGATTGCCCGAAATCACGTTGTAGGGCGTGACCGAGACGCCATTGTAGGTCCAGCTGGGATTCACCGTCACGGTGTCGCCCACTTGCAGGCTGCCTATGAGCGCGGCGCTGGTGCCGTCGCCGTGCAGCACATAGCCGCCCTCGGGGATGGTCATGTCGCCCGCCGAGCTGGGAGCGCTCGTGACCAGCATCTTAAACTCGCCGGCGGTCTTGAATGTGTCGATGGCCACGGCAGTCACCTCGTTGCAGGTGCCCTTGGCGTTGGTCGAGCCCCAATATCGGTCGTTGTAGATGACCACCATGTTGGCATTGCCGGCTGCGCCCTCGTTGGCATAGGTGTTGATGCCGCCCAGTGTGGCGCTGGTGCCGTCGGGACCGGTGATGGTGCCGGCGAAGTGGAAGGGATTGATGTAGATTTGCCCTTGTGGGTCGACGATGACTTGCTTATAATTGGTGGCGTTGTTGCGAGCACGATACACGACGCCGTCGACCACTGTCGAGCCCACGGGCGAGCCCACCTTGCTGGTGCCATTGCTGGCCGTGCCGCTTGTCATGAAGAAGTCGGCGTTGACGCCCAGGAAGTAGCGGTGGCCTGGTCCCGACTTGCGCTGTGCCATGGCCGAGATTTGCTCATTGCCCGCCAGCTTGTCGGTGGCGCACACGCCGTGCAGCGACAAGTAGGGGTTGGTCATGTCGACGGTGGCGTAGAACACGCGCAGCTGGTTGCCAGCCGCGCTGGTAAACTTGAGTGAGGTCTGCGTTGTGCCAGGTCCCACCTGGTTGTGAAATAGAGTGTCGACGGTGTAGTCGGTGCCTATTACATTCCAAGTGGCCGAGGCCATAGCGCTCGTGGCGGTGATAGTTGCCAATAAAAGTGTTATGATAGGTTTCATCTTAGTCGTTTTTTTGATAGGAAGGCAAAATCGTGGATTTCCGCGATTTCACTCATGTTGTGTCTTAAAAGATTTCAGAGCACTCCGAAGTCTCGGAGGACTCAGGGTGCTCTGAAAAAGTGGTGAGTGTATTAAGTTGAGTTATTTCTCCTTAACTCTCGGTTTATTTTCCGCTAAGTATGAGGTTGACCAGGGCGGTGACGTCGGTCACGTTGATCACGCCGTCGCCATTCATATCGCAAATGCTGTCGTCGTAGTTGCCGGTGCCGAGCACCTTGTTGACCAGCGAGGTAGCGTCGGTCACATTGACCACGCCGTCGCCGTTAATGTCGCCCTTGAGGGTCTCCTGGCCGCTCACGCCCTTGCCAATCTTGTACACGGCCATGCCATTGTAGCACTTGAAGGTGAGCAGAGTCACGCAGGGCTGGCCGCCCTCGGTGCCATATTGCACGCTGATGGAGTGGATGCGGGTGCCGCTATCCGACATCTTGCCGAGCGAGTCGGCAGGCAGTTGCCAGTATTTGGTCATGCCCGTGAGCGATTGGCCCTCGCCAAGCTCAACCACATTCACTTGGCAGCCGTGGCCGTCGCCGCTGTACTGTGCCTTGGAGTAGGCCATGAAGCTGCGGCCGTCGAGCGAGAACTCGGTCACGCCGTTGGTGCCCACCTCGGGCCACAGCGATGCGTCGACTTTCTCAAAGTCGTCGATCTTGCTGCCCGTGTTGTCGTAGATGGCTGGCATCGACTGGAAGCCGTCGATGTAGAAGAGCTCGCCGGCATACTTGGCGTCGTCGCTCTCACCCAGGATTTGCTTGATCATGGGAGCATAGCTCCATTGTGTCACGGTCTCGGGATAGAACTCGGTGATGTCCATGTAGGTGTCGCCGTCGAAGCCGCCGCTCCACGAGCTGCTGCCCTTCTCGCTGGTCCATGCATAGATGGTAGCCACCTGCGAGCCTGGAGCCTTGATGTTGCAAGGAGCATTGACGCGGGTGATATCGCCAATCACGTCGAAGTAGTCGATGCGTGCCACAACGTCGCCCAGTGGCAGGTCGGCAATCAGGGTGAGGGCGCCAGTCTGGCGGTTCACTTGATACAGGTGGGCCTGAGTAGCGCCTGCTGCGCCGCTGCAGTATGGCATAATCCACATGTGGCCAAAGTTGTCAACGCCTATGCTGTTGGCCGAGAGCAGACCTCCATAGGGCTTGCCGTCGAGCGTGAGAGGCAGGCTTCCCACTTGGTTGCCCGTCTTGGCGTCGAAGCAATAAATCACACTTTGCGAGAGGGTGTCGGTGCCGATGATGACCGATTGGGCGTCGGAGCGCGAAACATACACGGTGTCGTTGTAGAGCGTTGCGGTGCGTGCATAGTTGCTGCAGATGGGCAGCGCATTGTAGGCGTCGGAATTGTGCACACGGTCGATGGTCCAAACATTCACGGCCTTGATGCCGTTGACAGCCTCATAGGTCTGATTGTCGGTGACGGCCAGCGCACTCGTGCAGGCCAGCAGACCCATTGCGGCTAATAGTAAAAATTTCTTCATTTTAAGTGTTGTTAAATTATTAATTAGTTGGTTGTTAATTAGCATAAATTTCTAAGCAAAGTAAACGATTTATTATGAGATAAAAAAGAGTTTTAAGCACTTTTAATGGTTTTTTTAAATCATAATGCTGCGTTTAGTTGGCTAAGATGATATTGATGAGGGTAGTAACGTCGCTCACATTGATTGTTGAGTCGCCGTTGAGGTCGGCTACTGTGGTATCGGCCTCGATGGTGCCCAGTATCATGTTGATGATGGTGGTGGCGTCGGTCACGTTGACCACGCCGTCCTTGTTGACATCGCCGCGCAGCTGGGCGCAATAGGTGAATGAGCGCACGGGGCTGTAGTCGGTGTATTGCACTGTGCTGCCAGTAGCGGTGGTGAGATAGGCATAGCGGGCGCGCACATAGTAGGTCTTGCCGTCGGTGGGCTTGCCCACTCCCGTGATATCGCCCAGCGGCACGGTCTCAAAGCCCTGAGCGATGGTGGGCCTGTAGCTCGAGCGCGGGGTGAACGAGGTGGATGAGCTCATCTCGATGCGCAGCGATTGCGCGCCGGCTTGTGGCTCAACGGCAATCTTGCTGTTGCTGTAGAGCGTCACGCCATCGGCCTCGGGGGTGGTGAAGGCGGGCACTGCGGGCACCACGTCGAGGGTGGTGAAGGGCGTGGCTGCCGTGGCGATGGAGTCGTCGCCCTCGCGTGCCACCACTTGTGCATAATAGGTGGTGCCGCCAGCAAGCGTGTAGGCGGGCACGGCGTAGCTGGTGTCGGCGGTGGTCGAGATCGATATCACCGGGCTCGAGAGGTCGGCCTCGGTGCTCACCTTGAGCGTGAATGTGGTGCTATCGCCGGCTGCGCTCCACGTGATGGTGGGCGTGAGCGACACGCCGGTGGCGCCGCTCGCGGGCGAGGTCACCTGCATGGGCGCGATGGTGAACGAGCTTGCGTCGCTGGTGTTCTCGGTCAAGTTCAGTCCGCTTGCCGTCACTTGCCAGTAGTAGGTGTGGCCTTGCTCCAGGCCCGAAATCTTGGCCAGCGGGTAGCTGGTGGCGTTGGTGTCGATTTCTTTCACCAGGCTTGCGAGACTTGCGTCGCTATAAATCTTCAACTTAAACATGGTGCCGTTGCTCTGCCACTTGAGGTGGCTCAGGGCGGTCACGGTGGCGCCGCTGGCGGGAGCGGTGAGCACGGGCTTCTGGGCCTGGGTCACGGTGGCGCCTGCCACCACGGGGGTGTACTCGTTTTCCCAGCGGTCGAGCACCGTCACGGCATAGCGGTAGCCGCTGCCATAAGCGCTCTTGATGGTGTAGCTGGGGCTGTAGCTGATGCCGAGCATGTATTGTGGCTGGCAACTGAATTGCGCGTCGGGCACGCTGTCGGGGATGGCATATACCACATAGCGCACGTTGGGTATCGAGTCCCAGCTCAGGGTGTTGCCGTCTTGTTTGCAACCCGTCACGGTGCCGTAGCTCTGGCTGGGCTTCACCCACGACACTGCGGGGCTGATGGCCGGAGTGCTGAAGCAGTTTTTCTTCAAGTACTCGCGCAGGCTCCACACCGTACCGTCGATGGTCTCATTGTTGTTGCGCCAGGTGGTGTACTTGAAGTATATCATGCCCTGGCAACCTGCTTGCCGAGCCACATCGATCTGCTTGCACATCTCGTCAAAGTCCCAGCCGGTCTTGCCCACGCTCGAGCACGTCTGGCTGATGTAGACGTGGCGGTTGAATTTTTTGCCTATGCGTCCCCACCAGGAGGTGACCTCGTCGTATTTGTCCGCGGTGTTCCAGTACACCTGCGGCGACATGAAATCGATGGTGCCGCGGGTCATCCAAGCCATAGGGTCGCTGTAGATTTGGTCATACTGCCAGTCGTTGCCAGGGCTGGGGTCGACACCATACTTGGCGGCCACCTCGGGCGATGAGCAGACCACGCCGGCCGGCCCTATGCCGAAGCGCACCCAGGGTTTCACTTGCTTGACCATGGCGTTGACGTCGTGCACCATCTTGTTCACGTTCTCACGGCGCCAGTCGCCCTGGCTCAGGGTGCCGCCAGTGCGCTTGTAGGCATTGTACTGGGCCGAGTCGAGGTCAAAGGGGCTGCCGTCCTGGTTGTAGAAGTAGTCGTCGAAGACCAGGCCGTCGACATCGTACTTGGTGATGATGTCGCGGCACACGTCGACCACGCGCTGCCGCACCGAGTCGATGCCCGGGTTGAGGCAGGTCTCATAGTCGGTGGTCATGAGCCAATTGGGGTGGGTGTTGATGTAGTCGAGGTCGCTCTCTCCCCACTTTGTGGTCTTGGGCGAGTAGCGGTAGGGGTTGACCCAGGCGTAGATCTCGATGCCGCGCTTGTGGCCCTCTTGCACAATCCACTCGAGCGGGTCGAAGGCCGGCGCCACGCCGCGGGTGCCCGACACGTAGCTCGACCACGGCTCGTAGGCCGAGTTATACATAGCGTCGCACATGGCGCGCACGTGGTAGTACACGGTGTTCATGTTGTTGGCGGCCAGGCTGTCGAGCATTTTCTGGCAGGCTGCTTTCATCACCTTCTGGTTGGCGGTGGTGATGGGTGTCGAGGGCCAGTCGCTCACATAGGCGCTCATCCACACGCCACGCTGCTCGCGCTTCACCTGCGCTGTGGCGGGCAGGATGAGTGCAAAAAACAGTAATAGAAGTGTAATTTTTGTTTTCATCTCTTCTTGGTGAAAAAAAACAGGGGGCAGTCATAGTCGATACACTTGAGCGCCCCCTGTAATATCTATGTAATCCTTATAGTGCCGTGATCTCGTTGCAGCCTGCCGGCGGCAGGCCGCTCACGATCAGAACAGGTAAGTTGCACGCGGGTTGATGCACACGCCCAGAATCTTGTCGGTGTTGCCATGGAAGCTGTTCACCTTGTGGGTCGTGGGGTCGTAGTATTTCAATCCTGTGGTGTAGGTCTTCTCGCCAGTAGAGGCGTTGAAGCCGAAGTACACATAGTGGGTGGCGTGGTCGACTGCCATCTGCGTCACATACACGCCCTCGGCGTCGGTGGTGTTGATGGGGTCGGCCTCCATGTTGACAAATGCGTTGTAGCTGTTGTAGTCAACAGTGGAGCTTGCATTGGGCAGGTTGTAGTCGCCGAAGCCCGGGTTAGGCGTTGAGCCCTTGGTCATCCACACGTAGAGGCGGCCCAGGTCCTCGTCGATGGTGAAACCACGAGGCTGCGTGTTTTGCAGCACGATGGGATAGGGGATGTCGCCGCTGGTCTTGTTGATGTCGTTGGTCGTGAAGCGGTATATGCCGTAGCCCGAGTAGTTCTTGCCCCACCAGAACACGTTGTTCTTGTCGATATAGAGGCCTGTGCTGATGGCGCCGTAGGCGATGCCCTTGTTGTAGTAGGCCAGCTGGTTGTTGACCACAAAGTAGCCGTCGGTGCTGGTGTAGACGGTGCTCTCGGTCTGGTCGCGGGTGCTCAGGGGCAAGCGGCGTATGCCGGTGTTGCGGTCGGTGTAGTAGAGGTAGGTGCCGTCGGTGCAACCCTGGTAGGGGTCGTTGAAGGCCTGCTGGCCCACGTTGGTCACCATCACGTTGGCGCTCGAGCCGTCGGCGCTCATCACTGTGATTTTGCCGTCGCCCAGGGTGCCGTTCTCATCGTTGATGTAGTAGTATTGCTTGCCGCAGTCGAGGATGTAGACGTTGTCTTGCTCGATGGTGGCCGAGTCGGTCACCGTCTTCTCGGTCGCAAACACCAGGTTGGTGGGCATGTTGCCACTGCTCACGCCCATGTCGAAGGGCATATTCTTGGTGCCGGCGGGCAGCTTGCTCATGTCGATGAGCTTGTAGGCCTTGATGTTGCCGCCCAGTGCTGCGTAATACAGCGTGGGAGCTGGCACGCTCGAGCCCACTTGCACGTTCACATAGCTATCCTCGAGGCGGCGGTTCTCGCCGTTGATGTCAAACCACGTCTGCAGCGTCACGCGCTGCGAACCGATGTTGCTGAAGGTGAGGGGGCCGGGGTTGTCGATAGAGCCGTCGGCGTGCGAGTAGCCGGTGAAGGTGCTGATGGTCTTGCCGTCGGCAGTCTTGGTGCCGTCGGGGAAGTTCCACACATATTTGCACTCCAGGTTCTCGGGGTTAGGCAGCTCGACGCCCAGGTTCACGCTCACGTCGTTGATAACGATAGTGGGAGCCGACTGGCTGGTCACGCTCAGCATGGGAGCGATATCGTAGATGAGCAGGGGATAGGTGCGGCTGCCCACGCCGTCGACGGTGAGTGTCACTTTGTAGGTGCCGGCCTTGGCATACTTGTGGGTAGGGTTGGCCTCGGTCGAGGTGGTGCCGTCGCCAAAGTCCCAAGTCACGTTGCCGGTCTTGGCCGAGGTGTTGGTGAATTGGATGGTCGACACCACATAGAAGTCGAGCGTATATTCGTTACCCTCAACTGCATAAGTGAAGTCAACATCTTTGCCGCCGAAGTTGCCATAGTCGGGGTCCTTGCTCACGCAACCCGTCATGATAAGCATCAACAGCGTTAAGAGTCCTATTGTCTTGAAAAATTTCATAGTCGCTTGTTGTATATTTAATTAGTTAAGAGTAATTATCTTGTTGTCGTTGGTGATACCCACCTTGCCGTCGGTGTCATACACGCGGAACGACGGGTCGAGGAAATACTGGCGGTTGTACTCCACGTTGTAGGTCTTGTTGGAGGTGTTGTAGATCCAAGCCGTGAAGGGAATGGTGCTGATGAGCTCCTTCCAGTAGGGCATATACTGACGGCGCACTGTGGTGATCTTGCCGCCCGTGTCGTCGCTGTAGCGGCTGAAGAGCCACACGCTCGACTTGTAGACGGGATACACGCTCACGCCCTCGGGAGCCTCGCTCTGGCTGGCAATCTCGTGATATGCTTTCACGCTGTCGACCAGGGTCGTGAAGTAGTAGTGGTCGACCTCGTCGGTGGTGTACCAGTCGTCGCTCTTCTTGTCGCTGGCAGTGTCGGTGGGGAAGCTCACGCCATACTTGGCGTTGAGCGACTCGAAGGCCTCGATGGGGAAGCTGTAGTTGATGTAGACGTTGCGCAGGTCGTTGTAGTAGGTGCTGTCCTTGGTGAGGGCCTCGACCATGTGGTCGACAAACTCGCTTGCAAACGTGCTGGGGTAGTAGCTCTCAAACTTGTCCTGCTCCCACACTTTGGGGCTTGCCCACGTGAGTGGACTCAAGGTGCGTGAGGTGGGGAAGGAGTCGTTGAGCACATACTCGTGGCCGTCCCACACAGCTTGGCTGTGGGGATACTTGGCCATGCTCTGAGCGCTGCGCACGGTGTCGCTCAGCGTGTAGGTCTTGGTGTAGGCCAGCGACGTGGTGAGCATGCTCTTGGCCGTGGCGGTCTGCTCGCGCTTCACCAGTGCCCACACCTCGCTGTGGTCGATTTGCTTGTCGCTTGTCGTGTAATATTTAGCTTTGAAGGTCGCATAGCTGCCTGCCTTCACTGTCGTGTTCTGCTCCCAGTCGACGGTGGGCAGTATTTGGCCTATCTCGCCATTGTCGTCGAAGGGGTCGTGAATGGCGCATGAGGTCATCACCAGCATCGACAGTGCTATGGAACCTAATATGTTAACTGTTTTCATAATCTCTTGTGTAGAATCTGTTTTTTTTGATTTAAAAAAATTCACGAGCCCTGTGCTCACTTGCCAGTCAACGAGGTGACTTTGCCATAGTCCTCGGCCCATATCATAGGCTTCTGCAGCCACTTGTAGTTCTTGTAGGCGCCAAGGCGTTCGAGCTCCTTCTTGTTGTACTTCTCCTCGGTCTCGGGATCGTAGTTGAGGCGTTGTATCCAAGTGTTCTCCTTCTGCTCCTCGGTGAGGCCGTCGATCCAGTAGGCGGCATAGAGGTTGTAGGGGCGACGCAGCGTGGGATAGATGATCTCCTGGTTGTCGCCTATGCCGTACTTGTTGCGGTTGTTGCTGTAGTGGTAGCGGCGCATGTCGGTCCACTGCTCGGGCTGGAGGTACATGGCGATGTACTTCTGCTCCATGAGGTCGCTCAGCGTGTAGTTGCTGGGGTTGAAGAACCAGTGCTCGTTGCCGCGGTCGGTGACCTTGTACACACTAGGCTTCTTGCTGCTGCCGCGGTAGTAGTCCTGGTTGTTGAGGAAGGCGTTGACTTGGGCATCCCAGTACTCCTTCGACTCAAAGGCGGCCTCGCCGCTCACTGTAGTCTTGCCAGGATACTTGTTGTCGGTCTTGCTGTCGTAGCTGGGGTTGGGATGATAGAGCTCAAAGGCCTCGAGGTGACGCTCGATGTTGTGCTCGGTGGCCTCCTTGGCCAGAGCGCAAGCCTCGGCCTTGTTGCCCAGCCAGTACTCGGCCTCGGCCTTGATGAAGTAGAGCTCCTCCATGGTGAAGATGGGGTTGTAGGCCGTGATTGCGCCGGCATAGGCGCCCATGTAGAGGTAGGGGTAATTGGCAATCTTGTAGCTGCTGCCCATGCCTATGTTGTTCTCCAAGTAGCGCATCTTGATCGATGGCGACTCGTTGCTTGCGGTAGTTGGGCCTGTGCGTGCCACCATGAGCAGGTTGCAGCGCGGGTCGTTGGCATAGCCGTCGTGCTGGTGGCCAGTCCAGGCGAAGAGGCCGCTCAGTGCCTCATTGTCGGGGTTGGAGAGACCCAGCAGGTCGACCATGAAGAATTTGCTCGGTATGGCCGACGAGAGCAGGTTGGCACGCGACTCCCAAGTGTTGATTGTGGGTTGTGCGATGCTCCACACGGCATTCTGAGTGCCAGTGCCGCCGTCCCAGTAGTAGCGTGGCTCGTTGCCAAACCAGCTGCCATAGAGCAGCGAGCCCGAGCGCCATTGTGTGATGGCGGCATCGGCTGCATCCACGATCTTCTGGCACATGGCTGCGCTGCGGTCGATGTTGGGCAGGTTGCGCAGCAGCAGGCGGGCCTTGATGGCGAGCACCAGGCCTTTCCAGCGGCTCAGGTCGCCCTTGTATACACGGTCGATGTCGGCGCCTATGGTCTGGTTGTTGGGGTTATTGGTGATGCTGGTGTCGTCGAAGTCCTTGATCAGGTCGTCGCACTCTTGCATCATCCAGGCATACACTTGCTCCTGGGTGTCGTATTTTGGAGCATTCGACTTGTAGGCCTCGCTCAGCGGCATGTCGCCAAAGGCGTCGGTGGTGAGCTGGGTCGACATCAGCTTGATGGTGCGGGCTATGAGCTCGTAGTTGGGCGAGCCTATGGCCTCGGCATTGGCAATCACGTTGTTGGCATTCACGCCTATGTCGTAGAAGTGGCGGCGCCACATGGGGTGGCGGTTCATCGTGAGCATCTCCCACTCGCACTTGTAGCTGTAGGAGCCTATCGAGCTCTTGCCGCCCGTGGTGAGCATCTGCGAGAAGTAGGCGTTGTATTCGGCGTGGTCATAGACGATTTGCTGTGCGTAGTAGATGACTACCGGCAGACCGTTTTTGGCATCGATGGTATGGGCCCTGTCGGGGTTGATGTTGTCATCGAGCGTGTCCCCACAGCTCACCATGCCCAGGCATGTCAGTAGCAATAACGCAAATATATTGATTTTCTTCATTGTTTTCTTATTCTGTGGTTTAGAATGTTGCTTTAAGCGTGAAATTGAAACTGCGAGAAACTGGCACTTGGTAGTAGTCGATACCCGAACCGCCAGTACCGCCCGATGTAGAGGCCAGCACAGCAGGATCGTTGCCGGTGTACTTGGTGAGGATGAAGAGGTTGCGGCCTGTAGCGCTCAAGCTCAGGTTCTTCACAGCCCATCCCTTCTTGAGCATCGACGAGAAGTCGTAGCTCAGCGTCACATAGCTCAGTCGCAGGTAGCTGCCGTCCTCGATAAAGTTGCTCGAGACGGTGCTGTAGTACTTGCTCACATAGTTCTGGTCGAGCACCACAGGAGTGGTGTTCTTCACATAGCTCGTGGTGCCGTCGGCGTTGGTCACAGCCTGAACGCCATCTACGATATACTCGCGGTTGCGGTATTTCTCCCATATCTTGGCCATGCCGTTGGTGAGCAGGCTGCGACCCGTGACGTTGGCCACGTCGCCGCCGCAGCGCCCGTCGAGCAGGAACGACAGGGTGGCGTGCTTGTAGCGGAAGCTGCTGCCCAAGCCTATCAGGAAGTCGGGCTCACGGTTGCCGATGTAGATGCCCTTGGCCGGGTTGATGGTGGGATAACCATTGGCGTCGCATATCACGTTGCCGTCGGGGTCGCGCAAGTAGTCCTTGCCCGAGAGACCGGTCGACGAGCCGTTGAGGCGTGCCACTGGGAAGATGTCGCCATACTGGGTGCCCTGAATCTCGGTCACGCCCTCGGGCAGCTTGGTCACCTTGCCGCGGTTGAACGAGTAGTTCAAGTTGGCCGTCCAGGTGATATCGTCGGTCTTGACGATGTCTTGTGCCAGGCTTATTTCCATACCGTGGTTCTTTACAGTACCCTCGTTGCGGGTTTGCAGGATGGTGCCCGATGCAGGCGACACACGCACGCTCACGATCTGGTTGTCGGCCGTAGTCGAGTAGTAGGCTATATCCAGGCGGGTGCGGCTGTTGAAGAAGCGCAGGTCGGCGCCAATCTCCCACGAGCTGTCCATCTCAGGCTCAAGCGTGATGGCGCGCGAGGTGGTTGGGTCCACACCATAACCGCCGTCGGGGAATATGGTCCATTGCTTGTAGGTGTCGGTGAAGAGGTAGGCGGGGCAGTCTTTACCCACCTTAGCCCAGTTGCCGCGTATCTTGCCATAGGAGAACCAGCTGTTGGTCATGTGGAAGAGTTCGCTGAAGATGACACCGGCGGTTACCGATGGGTAGAAGTAGTCGTAGTCGACTTGCTTGAGGCGCGAGGTGCCGTCGTAGCGGCCTGTCACGCTCAATTGGGCGATGCCCTTGTAGTCGAAGCGCAGCTCGCCGAAGTAGCCATACTTGTTATACTTGGTGTGGTACAGCGTGGGGTGGTTGTCCATGAGCAGGTCGCCATTGGTGAAGTCGGTGTTCATGAAGCTGTAGTAGTCACCGCCCAGCTGGAAGTGCTCGCCATAGATGGTGGCCTCGTAGCTCGTGTTCTTCTTGTACTCGGCACCCAGCAGCACGTTGATGTTGAAGTCTTCGGCAATCGTCTTCTTATAGGTTGCCAGGCCTTGCAACGTGAATTGCTCGCTGCGCGAGGGGTCGAAGCTGTAGCTGCCGTAGAGCGACTGGCGGCTGGCCAGAATCGACTTCACGTCGGTGTTCTCGGGGTCAACCAGGTCGCCGTCGTAGAGGCGGGGTACGGTGTAGCTCTCATAGGTGCTGTAGCCCTTGTCGTAGCCAATCTTGCCCGTGAGCACGAGGTCCTTGATGGGCTCGTAGCTCACCTGGCCGTTGATCACGATACGGTCGCTCTGGGTCTCGCTCTTGTCGCGGTTGCGGCCGTAGTAGGGCGACACGGCTGCGCCTATGCGCTGCGTGTCGAGCAGCTCGTCCCAGGCGTCGTAGTAGTTGGCCCAGTTCACGTGGCCTTCTTTGGTCTGATAGTCGCTCATGTCGTGGTTGATGCCCCAGTTGTAGATGGTCGACATCGAGTTGCCGAAGCCGCGCGACTTGCTGTGCACATAGTTGGTGCTCAGGTTGAAGGTGACTTGCTCGCTGGGCTTGTACATGCCCTTGAGAAACACGGTGAGCTGGTCCTTGTAGTCCTTGGGCACAATGCCGTCGCTATTGGTGTAGGACACCGAGGCATAGGAGTTGAATTTCTCGGTGCCGCCCGAGATGCTCATGTCGTATTTCTGCTGGAAGCCAGTGCCCAGGAAGTTGCCCACGTTGTCGTAGCGCTGCTCGCCACTCTGCAAGTAGGGGCCCCAGCCACCGCTGCCGGTATTCTCTTTATACATGCCTCTCACACCGGGAGTGAACATGGTCTGGATGCCAGGCACGCGCATGGGGGTGCTCACCTCGACGCTCACGTTGCCGTTCACCGTCACGCTGCCGTCGCGCGAACCGCTCTTGGTGGTGATCATGATCACGCCGTTGGCAGCCTCCTGGCCGTAGAGGGCACTTGCTGCTGCGCCCTTGAGCACGGTCATGTTCTCAATATCGTCGGGGTTGATATCGCCCAGCGAGCTGCCGTGGCCACGCACGGGCACGCCGTCGACAATCACCAGGGGCTCGTTGTTCTGAGCGTTGTTGATCGAGGAGATTGCACGTATGATCACCTGCGTCGACGAGTTTGGCGAGCCGCCGCCAGTCGACACCTGCAGGCCGGCGATTTTACCTTGCAGTGAGTTGGCAAAGTTGGTGTTTCCGCCTGCGGTCACCTCATCGGAGTTAAGCGACTGGACTGCGAAGTTCAGTTTCTTCTTCTCCTGAGTCTGCCCCATGGCCGTTACCACAACTTCTCCCAGAGTCTGGGCGTTGTCTTCCATCACGATGTTCAGGTTCGATTGGTTGCCCACTTTCACCGAGATGGGTTTCATACCCACAAATGTGATGTCGAGCACATCGTTGTCGCTCGCATCAATCGTGAATTTTCCGTCAATGTCGGTTGTCACGCCGCGGGTTGTGCCATGCACGCGTACCGAGGCGCCTATCACGCCTTGTTTGTCGGCAGCCGATGTTACAACTCCCGTCACCGTGCGGGCATAACCCATCACCGCTAAGAGGGAAAATAACAGAAGCAATAGCTGTTTTCTCATAAAAATGAATTATTTAGTTGTTATGTATTTTATGTTAATAGCTTATCGTCGTGACTTTAAAATCATCTGCTCCAGGATAGGAAAGATGACCCCAAAACACCTTACAAAGTAAAGACTTTTTTTTCGATTTTTTTTATGATGCGCCGTGATAATTTCCGTTATTTCACATCTTTTTCAGTTTGAAAACAATAATTTAGTTAATTAACAAGTTAGCCCCATTGCTGGCATTGGCTGGCCTGGGCTGCCGCGCCACCACATGGCCCGTGGCGCAGGCGCTTGTGGGCGAGTGGGTTGCGGCAGCCCTGCGGGCAGGGTGTGGCAGGGCGTAATCATGGCTTGATGCGGGTGTTGCCGGTGGTGGGCGGGCTACTCTGGCCGCGGGCGGGCTACAGCATGCCCTTGGTGCTGGGCAGACGGTAGTTGAACACGTCGCGCCTCACGGCTTGCTTGAGGGCGCGGGCCAGCCCCTTGAATATGCACTCAATCTTGTGGTGCTCGTTGGCGCCGCGGGCGCTCACGTAGAGGTTCATGCGCGCGCCGTCGCACAGGCTCTTGAAGAAGTGGGGAAACATCTCGGTGGGCATCTCGCCTATCTTCTCGCGGTGAAACTCGGCGTCCCACACGAGCCAGCTGCGGCCGCCGAAGTCGAGTGCCACGGTGCAATGGCTGTCGTCCATGGGCAGCACAAAGCCGTAGCGGTCGATGCCGCGCTTGTCGCCCAGGGCCTGGCCGAGGGCTTCGCCCAGGGCGATGCCGGTGTCCTCGATGGTGTGGTGCTCGTCGACGTAGAGGTCGCCGTCGCACTTGATTTTCAGGTCGATGCCGCTGTGGCGCCCTATCTGGTCGAGCATGTGGTCAAAGAAGCCTATGCCGGTCGAGATCTCGCAATTGCCGGTGCCGTCGAGGTCGATGACGATGTCGATGCGGGTCTCGCGGGTGTTGCGCACGATGTGGGCCGTGCGCTCGCCGCCGCGCAGGTAGTCGCTCACGCGGTGCCAGCCGGGGGCCACAATGGCCAGGGCGTCGTCGAGCGCGGCCTCGTGCACGGCTTGCTTGGCCTGGGCAATGTCGGGTGCAAGCAAGATGGCCTTGGCTCCCAGGTTCTGGGCCAGCTGCACGTCGGTGAGGCGGTCGCCTATCACGTAGCTGCGGGCCAGGTCGTAGTTGCCGCCGGTGTACTTGCCCAGCAGGGCGATGCCGGGCTTGCGGGTGGGCTGGTGGTCGCGCTCCAGGGTGGTGTCGATGATGATGTCGCTGAATTTCACGCCCTCGCCCTCCAGAGTCTTGAGAATGAGGTTGTGTGGGCCTATGAATTGCTCGGTGGGAAACGAGGGCGTGCCCAGGCCGTCCTGGTTGGTCACCATCACCAGCTCAAAGTCGAGGGTGCGGGCGATGAAGGCCAGGCTGGTGATGGCGCCGGGCAGAAATTCCAGTTTCTCAAACGAGTCGACTTGCTCGTCGACCACAGGCTCGACCACGATGGTGCCGTCGCGGTCGATAAACAGGGCTCTTTTCTTATTATCCATATTGCTTGATTGCGTTGATTACTGCGTCGTTTTCCTGGCTGGTGCCCACGGTGATGCGCAGGCAGCCCAGGCACTTCTCCACCCGGCTGCGGTTGCGCACGATGATGCCGTGGTCGCGCAGGTAGTTGTAGATGCCGTCGGCGTCGATGGTTTTCACCAGCACAAAGTTGGCGTCGGTGGGATAGGTGGTCACCACTTGCGGCAACTGCTCGAGTGCGGCGATGAGACGGCTGCGCTCGGCAAGTATGGTGCTTGTCCACGCCTTGGTTTGCTCGATTTTCTCCAGGTGCTCGAGGGCGTAGCGCTGGGTGAGCAGGTTCACGTTGTAGGGGTATTTCACCTTATTAAATAGGTCGATGATCTGCTTTGAGGCAAATGCCATGCCCAGGCGCACGCCGGCGCTGCCCCAGGCCTTGGAGAAGGTCTGCATCACGAGCAGGTTGGGGTAGTCGCGCAACTTGAATCGCATCGATGGCTTCGACGAGAAGTCGCCATAGGCCTCGTCGACGACCACGATGCCGTCAAAGTCGATGAGCAGGCGCTCGATGAGGGCCACGTCGATGGCGTTGCCGGTGGGATTGTTGGGCGAGCACAGGAATATGGCCTTGGTGCTGGGCGTGACGGCTGCCAGCATGGCGTCGACGTCGAGGGTGTAGTCGTCGCGCAGGGGCACCTTGCGGTAGGCCACGTCGTTGATGTGGGCGCACACCTCATACATGCCGTAGCTGGGTGCCATGGCCACCACATTGTCGCGGCCGGGCTCGCAAAACACGCGGTACACCAGGTCGATGCACTCGTCGCTGCCGTTGCCCAGAAAGATGCACTCGCTGGGCACGCCTTTCACCCGGCTCAGCGCGGCTTTCACCCGCAGCTGCAAGGGGTCGGGGTAGCGGTTGTAGGGGGCGTTGTAGGGGCTCTCGTTGGCGTCGAGCCACACGCTTGCCTGGCCGTGAAACTCGTTGCGGGCGCAGCTGTAGGGCTCGAGGGCCAGGATATTGGGCCTCACCAGGCGGGTTATGTCAAATGATGCTTTCATTGTCGTCGTTTGGAGTTTTGTGGTTGATTTTATTGGCCGAGGCGCACGGCCACTGCCAGGCGGTGGGCCATGAGGTCCTCGGCCTCGGCCATGAGCTCAACGGTGCGGCCTATGCCCTCGAGGCCTGCCTGCGAGAGGCGCTGGAAGGTGATCTTCTTGGTGAAGCTGTCGAGGTTCACGCCGCTATAGGCGTGGGCGTAGCCGCTGGTGGGCAGGGTGTGATTGGTGCCGCTGGCATAGTCGCCGGCACTCTCGGGCGAGTAGGGACCCAGAAATACCGAGCCGGCGTTCACCACGCGGCTGGCGAGGGCGAGGGCATCGGCGCAGTTCAAGATGAGGTGCTCGGGAGCGTAGGCGTTCACATAGTCCATCACCTCGTCGATGCTGTGCATCACGATGATGTGGCTGTGGCTGAGCGATTTCTTCATCATTTCCTGCCGGGGCAGGCTGGAGAGCAGCTCGTCGATCACTTGAGGCAACTGCTGGGCAAAGTCCTCGCTGGTGGTGAGCAGGGTCGACTGGCTGTCGGGGCCATGCTCGGCCTGCGAGAGGAAGTCGCTGGCCACATAGCGGGGATTGGCACTGTCGTCGGCCACCACCATCACCTCGCTGGGGCCGGCAGGCATGTCGATGGCCACATTGTCGTATTGCGCCTGCATCTTGGCCTCCATCACAAAGCGGTTGCCTGGGCCGAAGATTTTGCTCACCCGTGCAATGGTCTCGGTGCCATAGGTCATGGCAGCAATGGCTTGTGCGCCGCCGCTCTTGTAGATGCGGTCGATGCCGCAGCGCTGGGCGGCGTAGAGGATGGCTGGGTGCACCTTGCCGTGGGGGCCGCAGGGGGTGCACATCTCCACGTTGCGGCAGCCGGCTATGCGGGCAGGCATGCCCAGCATGAGCACGGTGGAGAACAGGGGCGAGTTGCCGCCGGGTATATACAGGCCCACATCGGTGATGGGCACGGCGCGCTGGCTGCATGTCACGCCGGGCGAGGTCTCCACCTCGATGGGCTGCATGCGTTGTGCCTCGTGAAACTTGGCGATGTTGCTGGCTGCCTGGTCGATAGCTGCCTTGAGCTCGCTGTCGAGCGAGGCGCTGGCCTCGTCGATCTCGGCCTGGCTCACGGCGAGGTCGCCAAGGTCGACGTGGTCGAATTTTGCCGCATAGTCGCGCAGGGCCTGGTCGCCGTGCTGCTTCACATTGGCCATGATGTGCGCCACGGTGTCGTGCAGCTCTCGGGTCTCGGCCACTGCGCGCTGCATGAGCTGCGGCCACTGCTCGCGCGCGGGATATTTGATTGTTTCAACTGTCATGATTTCTTGTGTTTTATATATTTAGAGAGATGTAATATCGGCTTTACAGCACCATTTCCTCGATATTGAGCACCAGTATGCCCTCGGCGCCCACGGCCTTGAGGGCATTGATGCTGGTCCACAGGTTTTTCTCGTCGATCACCGAGTGCACCGAGCACCAGTTGTCGTCGGCCAGGGGCAGCACAGTGGGGCTCTTGATGCCAGGCAGAATGGCGAGCACGGCCTGGAGCTTGCTCTTGGGCACATTCATGAGCACATATTTCTTGGTCTCGGCGGTCTTCACGGCCTCGATGCGGAAGAGCAGCTCGTTGAGGGCGTTGCGCTTGTCGTCGTCGAGCTCGCGGTCGCTGCCTATGAGCACGGCCTCGCTGGGCAGCACCACCTCCACCTCCTTGAGGTTGTTGCTCACCAGGGTGCCGCCGCTCGACACGATGTCGAAGATGGCGTCGCTCAGCCCTATGCCGGGCGCAATCTCTACCGAGCCGCTTATCACGTGTATGTCGGCATCGATGTGCTTTTCCTTCAGGAAGTCGCTCAGTATCTTGGGATAGCTGGTGGCTATCTTCTTGCCGTTGAACCACTCCAGCCCCGTGTAGCTGGTCTCCTTGGGTATGGCCAGCGAGAGGCGGCACTTGCTGAAGCCCAGGTGGCGCAGCACGTTCACCTCCTGGTGCTTCTCGAGCACCTCGTTGAGGCCCACGATGCCTATGTCGGCAGTGCCGGTGGCCACCGAGTCGGGAATGTCGTCGTCGCGCAGAAACAGCAGTTCTACCGGGAAGTTTCGTGAGGGCACCAGCAGCGTGCGTTTCACCGCCACGAGCTTGATGCCGGCGGCCTTGAGCAGTTCCATCGTCTCGTCGTAGAGACGGCCCTTGGATTGTACAGCGATACGTAACATGTCTTTTTCTCTGTTTTTTTTTGATTGTATTTTTGTTGTGATGATGTGCTTATAAAAAAATCAACCGACTCACCTGAGCAATTTCAGGAAAGTCGGCTTCACTCGTTTTTGTTTCAACGCTTCAATGAGTCTTTGTCGTCGTCGTCGTGGCACGCGTCATCGGGCTTTCCTTTTTACAGAGAGCGGTGATGATGGTGATGATGACGGTAACCAATACTCATTGTTATAAATACCTATTTCGCCTGCAAAGGTAAGCACAATTTTTCACCCGTGCAAGCGGCTTGGCCTCAATTTACAATTTTGTGATGTGTATCGCTACAAGCGGAAGGCGATGGGCAAGATGCATCGCACGTTGACCTTGCTGTTGTGCACGCGGCCTGCCTCCCAACGCGGCATCTTCTTGATCACGCGCACGGCTTCCTGGTCCATAGCCGAGTAGCCCGAACTGCGTATCACCTGGATGTGGCTCACTCGGCCGTCGGAGCCTATGATGAAGCTGCACAGCACGCGGCCTTGCTGGTGGCGCACATACTCGTTGTAGGGATACTCGCGGGTGTTGTTGATATAATTGACCAGCCCACGCTCGCCACCCGGAAACTCGGGCTGAACGTCGACTTGCTCAAACTCGTAAAACTCTATGTATTGCAGATGCTCGGGCGACATGGGGTTGACCTGCCCCACACGCCTTGCATTGCGTTGCCCGTTGGCTGCAACGGGCACCATCAAGAGCACTATGAGGAATATTAACAGATTGATGCGTAGCGCTTTTTCCATATATATCGCCTTCTTTCTCTTCAACTCGATTTTGTCCTTTATGAGTATAAAAGAAGCCAAAATCGGTTACAAATATAAGTGGGAATTTGCATTTGTCAATGAAATGCGGCCGTAATTTGCAAATGATTAATATCATTTCATTAATTTTTACAGATTGCGCCGCCCAAAGCATTTCTTGTAAAAAAATTTTAAACATTCATACTATAGCAGTCCCTTTTGCGTTATAAAATTTTAGAAAGAGAAGGTTATATAATGAGAATTATCACACGTCGCACATTGGCACCTGCCCTGCTGGCAGTGGCTATCGCAGCCACCGCCGAGTCGGGCACGACTACTGCCTACGACTTCCTTAACGTCACTCCCTCAAGCCACGTCTACGGCTTGGGCGGCCACAACATCTCGCTTGTCGACGACGACATCAACCTGGTGGAGCAAAACCCCGCTCTGCTGGGCCCGGAATATGACCACCAGGTGGGCCTGAACTACATGAAATACATCGGTTCGACCAATTTCATGGGAGCCCGCTACGGGCAAGGCCTCACCGAGCACAGCGCCTTTGCCGCCAGCATCCAGTATTACGGCTACGGCGACCTCGAGGGCTACGACGAGACGGGCGCCCCTACCGGCAAATTCAGCGCCAGCGACATCAATTTCTCGCTCACCTACTCGCACGACATCACCGAGCGTCTGCGCGGCGGCATCACCCTGAAGTATCTTTACTCAAAATATGAGGACTACACGGCCGGCGCCGTGGCTGCCGACCTGGGCATCAACTACTACAACCCCGACAACGACCTCTCGCTCTCGCTCGTGGCCAAGAACCTGGGCGGCCAGGTGAAGAAATTCAACGACCGCAAGGACAACTTGCCCTGGGACGTCCAGTTGGGCTACTCCCAGTTTATGGGCACCTCGCCCTTCCGCCTGTCGATCACGGCCTGGAACCTGCGCAAGTGGCACTTGCCCTACTACGAGCCCGCCGACAAGAACAATGCCAGTAGCGACCTGGTGAAGAAGGACAAGTTTGGCAGCAACCTTTTCCGCCACCTGGTGTTTGGCCTGGAATTTGTGCCGCAAGAAAATATGTATATAGGTGTGGGCTACAACTACAAGGTGCGCACCGACATGAGCACCTATCACCGCAACATCCTCTCGGGCTTCTCGGCAGGTGCGGGGCTCAAGGTGAAGACCTTCGGCTTCGGCATCGCGCTGGCACAGCCCCACACCGGTGCCACCACCTTCATGCTCAACATCACCGCCTCGCTAGGCGATCTCCTGAAGTAAACACCTGCTCGTTGCCGGGGGTGAATGCAAGTGGCGGGGCGCAACCCTAGTGGACGCCCGGTGGCAGTGAATAATATCGATTGTTTTTCAACATCGACACCCTCAACGCGTCAAAGCACAAGCAAGATTTTTTTCCTCCTGATAATTAATAAAATAGGTTTTACCATGGCGGCGATTTCGCCAAAGCGTCGCCCTTTATTGATTCACTGGTATTGGAAGGAAAGCCCCACCATCCACGAGTCTTGGTTGTCCTCCATCAGGGCAAGGCTTATGGTCATGCCGGCGGCTTGGGCTCGGTAGCAATTGCCGCTCGCCTCGAGGCGGGTGTTGTAGCGCCGCTCCAGGTCCTTGACCAGCTCGCGGGCCACATCGTTGGCATCCTGCAAGTTGCCCACGTGGCGGTAGAGTTGCACCAGGGCGAGGCGTCCCTGGGCGTCAAAACTCATCATGCCGTAGTCGTATTGCATGCCGGCATACATGGGCTTCAGCATCGTGATGGTGCCCGATGTCGAGTCTACATCGTGGGCCACGCCCTCCTTGCCTATCGTGGCAGCAGCCTGGGTCGAGGTGCTCACGCCCATCTCGCAGCCCATGAAGTCGCGTGGTTGCGGGTCCTTCTCGCTCCACAAGTCGGCCTGCATCACGGTTGCCATGAGAGCCAGCACCAGCGTTATGATTGTCTTTTTCATCGTGTGTCGCATTTTTTGGCCTAATTACACTCCAAATATAGCCATTTCCCCCGAAACGGCAAAATTCCATCCTCCTCAAGCCTCCATCCACAGCCACTTGAGGCGGTTTTGACAAAAATATTTCAAGAAAAATCGATTTTTCTTTTGCAAGTAGCAAAAAAAGCTATATCTTTGCACTCGCTTAATCGAAGCAATTCAGCACAAAGCACTGGAGAGGTGGGTGAGTGGCTGAAACCAGCAGTTTGCTAAACTGCCGTAGGGGTAACCCTACCGCAAGTTCGAATCTTGTCCTCTCCGCATAATCAGGGTTAACAATCGCAAAATCAGATTGTTAGCCCTAATTTTTTAAAATTACTCGGACACCATAGGGACAGTAATTTTTTAATAGTTCAACGGCAACATTTTTTCGATGGACCCTGCTTCTGACAAAAAATGTTAAAAAAATGTCGTATCAAACAAAAAGAAACACTGCATCAGAAACTCTTGGATTTACCTATCCAAGGCTCCATGAAGGCAAATGTTGGTATGTGGATTTTTTCGCTTTCGATCCAGTTACGGGCGAAATGCGCCGGAAAAAATTCATGCTTGACAACATCAAGAAAAAATCCGAAAAGAGACGCAAAGCAGCCGAGATTATAGAGACTGTGACTCGCCAACTGCGCGCCGGCTGGAATCCTTGGGTCAATACACAAGAGTCGCGAGGTTTTACTTTATTATCAGATGTCTTATCTAGATATATGGAGTATATTGAGCGAAAGTCAAGAACCAAAACCAAGCATTCGTATCAGTCACGGGTGAACATCCTCAACCAGTATCTATCCTCATGTGTGCTGCCAATCAAGTACGCCTATCAGTTTGACAGCGCGTTTGTCAACGACTACTTGGATTGGCTGTACCTTGACCGTGGAGTGACCGAACGAACACGAAACAACTATCGAGGCTGGTGCTACAGCTTTGCCGAGTTCATGGTCTCTCGCAAGTACATTGACAGCAATCCTGTTGACCACATTCCAGCCCTTGACGAGAAGAAGAAGTTCCGCAAGGACTTGTCGCCCACAAAACTCAAACAAATGCGTCAGTATTTGAAGCGTGAAGACAAGTACTTCCTGCTCGCTTGTTACATGGAGTACTTTACTTTTATTCGCCCTACAGAGCTTTCCTATCTTAAAGTGGGCGACATATCGCTCAAAGATAAGACTATCTTTGTGAGCGAGGACTTCAGCAAGAACAAGAAAAGCGCAAAGGTGGCATTGAATGACACTGTGCTGAAGCTGATGGTTGAACTTGGGGTGCTTTCAGCTCCCTCCAGTTATTTCCTTTTTGGAAAGAACTTCAAGCCGTCGCCAGACCGATGCAATGCAGACCAATACAACCGCCGTTGGAAGAAGATGCGTGAAGCCTTAGGCTGGAGCGATGAGTATCAGTTCTACTCACTGAAAGATAGCGGTATTCGTGACCTCGCCAATGAGCAAGGCGTGGTTGTGGCACGTGACCAAGCAAGGCATAGCGATGTCAGTACAACCAACCGCTATATTCAAGAAAACAGTATGCTTGTGCACAGCGAGGTCAAACAGTTCAAGGGCGCACTTGACGATGACGAGGTGCAAGAGACAGAAGGTGCCGAAGAAGTGGCGAGTTAGCCACTTCTTCATACCACCTTGTAGAAGTCGGCTTTGAGGAGATGGCTCATGCTGTTCTCGTCAAACTGGGCAGTGATCTTGGCGCACAAGTATTTCTTGCCCTCGATGAAGAACAGGCTTCGGACATTGGGGATTTCATCGGCGAGGAAGGAGAAGGAGTACTTCTTCTTCTGGTCAACTTCGATGTAGGTTGACCGCTCGCTCCCTTGTCCGTAGGCGTTGTTGTTGATTCGCAGCGAGTAGTTGCGTCCGCTGTAAATCACTCCCCAAATGATGGTGAGCTGGCTTGTGTCGGTCAGCACTGGCGGCTCGACATAGGAGTAAGTCATGTCGAAGGTGTCCGTCCACGGATGGGGCAACCGGGGCTTGCACTTGGTGTAGTCGCCCCACCAAAAGGCGACAAAGAGCTTGTCGAACACGGCACCTGACTTCTCTTTCTCCCCGCCGCTCACTGCGGAGAAGGCTCCGAACTGGATAGGCACATCGGGGTCAACGTACTCCCAGTGGCTGCTGCCACCCATATACTGATGGGTCTGATGTGACGAGTTGGAGCCGTCATCGTCGCCCGACTCTCCGCAGTCGAGGAACACGACGTTGCCGTAGGTTTCGTCTGTCTCGTCAATCCACGCAGGTATGATGCCCATCTCCTCTATTTCATCGCTATGCTCCTTGTCAAGAATCAGTGAGCCGAAGCGGTTCACTGGTACCAGCCTACACACATTCCCCCACTTCATGTGCTCGGCGTGAATCGTGAAGGGCGTGGTGCGGTACTCCACGCGCTTCATCACCTCGAGTACGAAGTAAGTGTCAATGTCCTGCACATAATGCAAGCCCCACTTTCCCCCTGCGTACTCGGCGTAGTCGCTACGACCGCCGCCTGTGTCGCTGACGGAATCCCCCGGCAGGTCGCTGTCGAAAAGGGCTTGCAGGTTGGGCCACACGGTACACCTGACCGTTCCGTCGGGCTTTGTCATCATGTCGATGTACCATTGGGCGTTGTAGATGTTATCTAGCCTATGACCGCCCGCTGCGAAACCTTGATTGAGCATGGGCTTGTAGCCGCTCTTGTCCTCGTCGGTGGTCACTTCCACCGAGAAAGAGTCTATCACCTTGTCGATGCAGACCGTGCCGGCATCCACCACGTTCTCACTCGCGACCGAGCAGGAAACGAGCGCCTTTGCGTGGTCGATGTCAAACTCACAAAGCAAGAGTTTTTCCAGTTCCCTGAAAAACTCGTTGACCGTCCAGTGCGGCAGCGCGGCAGCCCACTTGCGGTTGCTCCAGGCATAAGGCAAGGTGTTGGCGACCAGCAGGTACTTGTAATCGCTGTTCTCCCATGTGGCGAAGTCGTAGGCATAGCCGAGCGCGTCACAGATCTTCTTGGTGAGCCAGAGAAGATTGGGTTGGAACGAGAAGCCTTTGGTGAAGTCGGTGTCCTCGTCGTTGTCGGGATTGACTTTCCACTCATACTTGTTGGCAGAAGCGTTCCATCGGGCGCAGTTCTGCAAGTTTCCGCTATAGTTGTTCACCCACGGCAGCGCCGTAAAGTCCTGCCACTTTGCCCACATTTGGGCAGGTGTCATATAGACCGCATCTTCCCACCCTGGGCGAGGATTGCCGCTCATCCCGCCACTGCTGATGTTGTCGGGAAAGATGTGCGGCCATTCTCCCAAGTCCAGCTCGTCGATGTATGTCTCATCAAACTCCGGGTAGAAGTTCTGGTAGGAGCGTTTCTCCAAGAACTGCACCTTGACGGATTCATGGGTGATTCCCGTAATCACCACGGCACCACGCTTGTAGAAGTTGGTGTCCTGCAACACAGCGTCAAAGAAGATTTCTTCTGTGTCGATGTCCTTGCGCGTTATCAGTCCGAAGATGGCAATGTTCTGCGGACAGTCGGCAAGCGGCAGTTCTATCTCCATCGAGTAATCGTCAGCGTCAGTGAACGCGCGATTCTCGGAGACATACTCTATTGATGAGCCTTTCTTCAGTGCGGCTTCCTTGCCGTCGATTTGTAATGATATGGCCATAAGTAAAGCGGTTGATTTACTGCAAAGTTAACTCAACCGCCTATGGCTGTAAAAGACGAATAGGCTTTTACATATCTAAATCTTTTGTTTGTATAGCGACTTCTTTAAGCCATCTAGAATAGACATCAAACAGAGTTCCGTTTTCTATATCTAAGAGAAAATCAAACGAATCGGCACTTGGAATTACCATATATAGTTTTTTCCACCATGGCCACCATGGAGAATTATTACCCTTATGAGACAAATTATTTTTTAATTTATCTCGTATACTTTCAGAGACTTGGATATCCTCGTATTTTCTAACAATGCCGAAAAGCAGATTACCTTCAGGGTTTATAATTAATTCTGTTTTTTGCCAACTTGGCACCGCAATTCTACAATAGAAAACTGGCACCGTGCAAGACTTCTCCTTAATATAAGCTCCAGGGAATAGTTCGTTTAATATCAGCTTTAACGGCTCATAGAAGTGTTTTTCTAATAGTTCGTTCATTCTTTCTTGCATAGCTTCCTTGATTTGGTCACTTAATAGACCTACATCTTTGAATGCTTGCAAATAATCCTCTGTTGTTTGTAAATTCATCATATCTATCATTTTTTCTCTTACTTTCTGATATATTGGTTCTTCACTTTCTCTTTCTCCACACATGCCTTTAAGATAATCTAAATATTGCCGTAATGCGGCTATAAGAAGTTCCTCTTTTATCGGCATTTCAGGTATAATTTGTTCAAGCCATGGTATGATATGATGTTTGTAGTTCAGTTTAATGTATCTGCCCTCGCTTTCTTCGTTATAGCCTAAAATGGTCTTGACAGATTCTGTAAGACTAATTTCAGAAACTTCTTTTTGACCATCTTTCGTTAGATATACGACTATTATTCTATTTGGATTTACGCTCTCATCAATTACTTTGTTTACATATCGCTCTAATTGTTTTTCTTGATCGCCAGCATCACAGACTTTATTTTCTATGACACTACTGTCCCGTTAAAGTGGACCAATCGTTCTTTGAAATTATTGAAATTCAGT
>OMUK01000076.1 GCA_900314215.1 uncultured Prevotellaceae bacterium | reverse complement strand
CTCATCGCCGACAGGAAGAAATGGGGCGGCGGGCTGTCGGTCATATCTTTTGAGACACTCCCGAGGCGCCGCGCGAATTATTAAAAGGGTGTGTAGTGCTGAGAGCACGCTTTTTTAAGTGTTAAAAAATGTTGCTTTTTTGCTTTATTTGCACAGTTTCGTAATTTTTGTGCAACAGCGGCGGGGCTAGTATTAATAATCATTAATAAGGGGCAAACCTTTGGCTTTGTGGGCAGTTTTGAGTAACTTTGCACTCTTGAACCGGCAGGAAGTGCATGGCTTGCACGTAGTGCCGAGAAGACTGAAAATTAAGTAAACATAATATAATTTCAATACATAAATTATGAGTTTAAATATCATTGTGCTGGCAAAGCAAGTGCCCGACACTCGCAACGTTGGCAAAGATGCAATGAAGGCCGACGGCACGATCAACCGCGCCGCGCTGCCTGCAATCTTCAACCCTGAAGACCTAAACGCCCTGGAGCAGGCCCTGAGATTGAAAGATCAATTCCCTGGTTCTAAAGTAGGCGTCCTCACGATGGGACCTCCACGTGCGGGCGAAATCATCCGTCAAGGCTTGTACCGCGGCGCCGACACAGGCTGGCTGCTCACCGACCGCCTCTTTGCAGGCGCCGACACGCTGGCCACCAGCTATGCCCTGGCAACAGCTATCAAGAACATAGGCAAGGTCGACATTGTGATTGGCGGCCGCCAGGCCATCGACGGCGACACTGCCCAAGTGGGCCCGCAAGTGGCTCAGAAACTGGGCTTGAACCAAGTGACCTATGCCGAGGAGATACTCAAGGTAGAGAATGGCGTGGCCACGATACGCCGCCACATCGACGGCGGTGTAGAGACCGTAGAGGCTCCCCTGCCGGTGGTGATCACCGTGAATGGCAGCGCAGCTCCCTGCCGCCCCTGCAACGCCAAGCTGGTGATGAAGTACAAATATGCCACCTGCCCCATGGAGCGCAAGGGCGATGAGCCCTGGGCCAAGCTCTATGACGAGCGCGACTACCTCACACTCAACCAGTGGAGCGTGGCCGACGTGAAAGGCGACCCCAAGCAGTGCGGCTTGAGCGGCTCGCCCACCAAGGTGAAACAAGTGCAAAACATCGTGTTCCAAGCCAAGGAGAACAAGACGCTCTCGAGCAGCGACGACGATGTGAACTCACTGATCAAAGAATTACTTGCAGAAAAGATAATTGGTTAATAGTAGACTGGAAATGAATAACGTATTTGTATATTGCGAGATTGAAGGCACTACTGTTGCCGAGGTATCTCAAGAATTGCTCACCAAGGGCCGCAAGCTCGCCAATGAGCTGGGCGTTGACCTCGAGGCCGTGGTTGCCGGAACTGGCATCAAGGGCGTGGTCGAGGACCAAATCCTGCCTTATGGTGTCGACAAGTTGTATGTATTTGATGCCGAGGGGCTCTTCCCCTACACCTCGGCACCCCACACCGACATACTGGTGAACCTCTTCAAGGAGGAGAAGCCACAAATCGCCCTGATGGGCGCTACCGTGATAGGCCGCGACCTGGGTCCACGCGTGTCGTCGTCGCTCACCAGCGGCCTCACCGCCGACTGCACCCAGCTCGAGATAGGCAGCTACGACGACGTGAAGACTGGCAAGCACTACGACAACCTGCTCTACCAGATACGTCCCGCCTTTGGCGGCAACATCGTGGCCACCATCGTGAATCCTGACCACCGCCCCCAGATGGCCACCGTGCGCTCGGGCGTGATGCAGAAGGCCGTGTATGACGGCAAGGCCAAGGGCCAGGTGGTGTATCCCGACGTGGCCAAGTATGTGCCCACCACCGACTATGTGGTGAAGGTGATCGACCGCCATGTGGAGGCTTCTAAAAACAACCTCAAGGGCGCTGCCATCGTGGTGGCAGGCGGCTACGGCATGGGCAGCAAGGAAGGCTTCGACATGCTCTTCCAGCTTGCCAAGGAGCTGCACGCCGAGGTGGGCGCCAGCCGCGCCGCAGTCGACGCCGGCTGGGTCGACCATGACCGCCAAGTGGGCCAGACCGGTGTGACCGTGCACCCCAAGGTGTATATCGCCTGCGGCATCTCGGGCCAAATCCAGCACATCGCCGGCATGCAAGACGCTGGCATCATCATCTCGGTCAACAGCGACCCCGATGCTCCTATCAACAAGATTGCCGACTATGTGATCAACGGCACCGTCGAGGAAGTGATTCCAAAGCTCATTAAGTATTACAAGCAAAACAGCAAGTAGTCTTGCCCGGGCGGTGGCGCTCACAACCCACCCGCCCGCAAGATTGACTCAAAAACAATAAAGAAACACAATGGCAAACTATTATAGTGATCATCCTGAAATCGAGTTCCACCTCAACCATCCACTCATGAAGCGGATTGTGGAGCTCAAGGAAAAAAATTATGTTGACGCTAAGTCCTATCCCGAGGCACCCGTTAACTACGACGACGCCATCGAGAACTACAAGCGCATACTCGACATCACAGGCGACGTTGCAGCCAACGTGATTGAGCCCAACAGCGAGAGCGTTGACCTCGAGGGTCCGCACTTGGAAAATGGCCGCATGATCTACGCCAGCAAGACCTACGAGAACCTCGACGTGACCCGCAAGGCTGGCCTGTGGGGCGTGTCGATGCCCCGCCAGTATGGCGGCTTGAACGTGCCCAACACCGTGTTCTCGATGATGAGCGAGGTGATAAGCGCAGCCGATGCCGGCTTCCAGAACGTGTGGAGCCTGCAATCGTGCATCGACACCCTCTATGAGTTTGGCAACGAGGAGCAGCGCGCCAAGTATATACCCCGCGTGTGCGCCGGCGAGACCATGAGCATGGACCTCACCGAGCCCGATGCCGGCAGCGACCTGCAGCGCGTGATGCTCAAGGCCACCCAGGATGCCGACGGCACCTGGCGCCTCAACGGCGTGAAGCGCTTCATCACCAACGGCGACAGCGACATCCACCTGGTGCTGGCACGCAGCGAGGCAGGCACCCACGACGGCCGCGGCCTCTCGATGTTTATCTACGACAAGAAGAACGGCGGCGTGACCGTGCGCCACATCGAGAACAAGCTGGGCATACATGGCTCGCCCACCTGCGAGCTGGTGTTTAAGAATGCCAAGGCCGAGCTGTGCGGCAGCACACGCCTGGGCCTCATCAAGTATGTGATGGCCCTGATGAACGGCGCTCGCCTAGGTATTGCCGCCCAGAGCGTGGGCGTGGAGCAAGAGGCCTACAACGAGGGTCTGGCCTACGCCAAGGAGCGTGCCCAGTTTGGCAAGAAAATCATCAACTTCCCTGCCGTTTACGACATGCTGAGCCGCATGAAGGCCAAGCTCGACGCCGGCCGCTCGATACTGTACCAGACTGCCCGCTACGTCGACATCTACAAGGCTCTCGAGGACATAAGCCGCGACCGCAAGCTCGAGCCTGAGGAGCGCCAGGAGATGAAGAAATATGCCAAACTGGCCGACGCCTTCACCCCGCTGGCCAAGGGCATGAACAGCGAGTATGCCAGCCAGAATGCCTACGACGCCATCTCGATACATGGCGGCAGCGGCTTCATCATGGAGTACAAGAGCCAGCGCCTGTATCGCGACGCCCGCATCTTCTCCATCTACGAGGGCACCACTCAGTTGCAAGTCGTGGCAGCCATACGCTACGTGACCAATGGCACCTATCTGGGCATTATGCGCGAGATGCTCGAGCAGGCACAGGTGAGCGACGAGATGAAGCCGCTCATGACCCGCATCGAGGGCCTCGTGAAGCTCTACGACGACGCCGTGAACACTGTGAAGGAAGTCGGCAACAACGAGCTGCACGATTTCCTGGCTCGCCGCCTCTACGACATGACTGCCGACATCATGATGTCGCTGCTCATCGTTGAGGATGCCAGCCGCGCTCCCGAGCTCTTTGCCAAGAGCGCCAACGTCTATGTGCGCCTGGCCGAGGAGGAGTGCATAGGCCACCACTGCTACATCAAGCACTTCAACGCCGACGACCTGGCCAACTTCCGCGCCGTCGAGCCCGAGGCTGCCGAGTAAAGCACTATGCAATCATTCAACACCTTATATATAATGCGGGATGGTGCCAAAGCGGCGCCATCCTGCATTGTTTCCTCTTTATGGTGAAATGCGTGTTGGAAAATCGGGAAAGTTTCAGTAAGTTTGCAATCGCAATGCGACAAATTCACAGCCTCATGAAGAAAAGCATCCTATCTATATTGTGCCTCATGCTTGCCCTCGTGGCAATCACCGCGGCAGCACAAGAAGAGTCGAGATTTCTCTTTCCCGGCTACCAGGCTACCAAGGTGATATTTAAAGACGGCACCATCTACAACGAGAAGATGAACTACAACCTGCTCGAAGACCGCCTCTACTTCATCGACCACAAGAGCGGCGAGGAGCAAGTGCTTACCAATCCGCAGGACATAAGCGTGCTCAACATGAACGGGCGCCTGTTCACCTTCATCAAGGGCCACCTGGTAGAAGTCGTCAACAAGGCGCCCATGCTCTATGCCAAATATGAGCCCGTGATCAAGAAGGACTCGCACCACGGCGCCTACGGCATGGTGTCGGAGACCACTGCGATACACTCGGTGGGCGGCGTCTATGTGGGCGACGGCAAGCTCGTGATGATGGACAACAACGACGTGCACATCAGGGCCGTCACCAGCAGCTACTATGTTGAAATCAAGGGCAAAATCAAGCAATTCAGCAACGTGAATCAGCTCAAGAAGCTCTACCCTGCCCACGCTGGCGAGATCAAGAAATACATGAGCGACAATCACGTAGACTTTGCCGACACCGACGCCATGGCCAAGCTCGTGACCTACGTCGCCAGCCTGTAGCGCCGCGCCCCGCATTCTCAATATTTGGCCCACTTGTGTGGCCGATTGGAAAATTTTGGCTAAATTTGTGACATCAACGTAACACTTCAGGCGAGATGTATATCGTAATAGCAGGCAACATAGGCAGCGGCAAGACCACAATAACTGGCCTGCTGGCACATCACTACGGCTGGGAGCCGCGCTATGAGCAGGTGACCCACAACCCCTATCTCGAGGACTACTATCGCGACATCACGCGCTGGTCGTTCAACCTGGAAGTCTACTTTCTCAAGGAGCGATTCCGCGACCTGCTGGCCATCAACAACGCTAAGCACGACATCATCCAGGACCGCAGCATCTTTGAGGGCGTGTATGTGTTCACGGCCAACAACTATGCCATGGGCAACATGTCGCGGCGCGACTATGAGACCTACATGGAGCTCTTCGACGACATGATGAGCGTGGTGCGCCTGCCCGACCTCATGATATACCTGCGCGCCTCGGTGCCCCACCTGGTGAGCAATATCGAGAAGCGCGGCCGCGACTATGAGCAGACCATGCCCATCGACTATCTCACCAACCTGAACGAGCACTACGAGGACTTCATCTTCAACAAGTACCACGGCCGCAAGATGGTGGTCGACGTCGACAACCTGGACTTCAAAAACAACCCCAAGGACCTGGCCGGCATCATCAACCGCATCGACGGCCAGCTCTTCGGCCTCTTCAGCGGCCACGACGACAACCCGTAGGGAGGCCCGCGGCCAGCAGGCACAAGATTAAGAACATAAACAAAACAAATTTACACACTATGCATATAGCAATCGCAGGAAATATAGGCAGCGGCAAGACCACGCTGACCAAGATGCTGGCAAAGCGCTACGGCTGGACGCCGCAGTTTGAGCCCGTCGACAACAACCCCTATCTCGAGGACTACTACCAGGACATGGCGCGCTGGTCGTTCAACCTCCAAATCTACTTCCTCAACAAGCGCTTTCGCGACGTGGTGGAGATAGCGCGCAGCGGCAAGGACATCGTGCAAGACCGCACCATCTTTGAAGACGCCCGCATCTTTGCCCCCAACCTGCACGACATGGGCCTGATGAGCGACCGCGACTTCAACAACTACACCGACCTCTTCGACCTGATGATATCGCTGGTGAAGCTGCCCGACCTCATGGTCTACATACGCTCCTCGGTGCCCAACCTGGTGAGCCACATCCAGAAGCGAGGCCGCGACTATGAGCAGACCATGCGCCTCGACTACCTCAAGGGCCTGAACCAGCGCTACGAGGACTGGATCAAGACCTACAAGGGCAACCTGGTGATTGTGGACGGCGACACGGTGAAATTTGAGGAAAACGCCGAGGACTTCCGCAAGGTGACCGACATGATCGACAGCCGCCTCTTCAGCCTCTTCCCCGAGGTGTAGCGCCCCTGCCCCCGCAGGCATTGAGAATATTGTTAATTTGGATGTAATGATGGCAAAGCGCAAGATGTCGCTGAATGAACTTTCCAATCTTGTTGGCATTACAACACAGCAAACCTCTCTATGGCGGAGTCTGTAGCGTTTATTAATACGGCATTTGCAAAAGCCATCGGTTGCAAACGTTGGTCAACAATTCTACCTGTAATAACATCAAACATTACTCACAGACTAGCAGAATAGATAATGTTAGTCTGTGAGTTTTGCTTTGAAATCATTTTGTATGGCCGATAAGGTTCACAACAACCTTTACCATGATGTCCTTCTCTTCCGGCCGGCTTTCTGCTATGAGGAGAGTAAGTGCTACAAGGGTGGCATCATCAATACGCTTGTTGTGCATATCGTCATAGAGTATGCCGTTCTCGTTCATAAACCACAGGAACAGCGTTGCAGCGATGCGCTTGTTACCATCACTGAAACTATGGTTTTTGGTGACGAGATACAGGAGCATGGCTGCTTTCTCCTCTACGGTTGGATAAAGGTCCTGTCCTCCGAATGTCTGGTATATCTGGCCGATACTGCTTTTGAAGCTGTCGTCCTTCTCGTTGGCAAATAGTCCGCTGCCACCAAATTTCTCGCGAAGCTCGGCAAGCACTTTCATCGCGCCATCGTATGTGGCATGGAATTTCTCCTCCGTCGAGCTTTCTGGTATTGTCAGCCGCTGGTAGTCGTAATCGTCGAGGCGGTCTAGGGCATAGGTATAGTCTACGACAACATCGAGCAGGGCGTTTCTCACTTCCTTGGTCAGATCCTGCAGTTTGACGGTCCTCGCCATTGAGCGGACGAGCTGCACCATCTGCTGATAGTTCTCCTCACGTATACGCTGGTTAATGGCATAACCCTTTATGAGATAGTCTCTCAAAACACTCGTAGCCCATTGACGGAAGCGTGTGCCACGAATGCTCTTTACCCGGTAACCAACGGATATAATAACATCAAGGTTGTAATACTTCACTTTACGACGTATTGTTCTTTGTCCTTCCTTTTGAACTGTCAAGTATTTCTTGACAGTTGCGTTACTGTCCAGTTCCCCTTCCTTGAAGATGTTATTGATGTGCAAACTGATATTCTGCTTTGTCGTCTGAAACAGTTCGGTCATCTGCGCTTGGGTCAGCCACACAGTCTCATTCTCCAACTTCACGTCAAGTTGGGTCTTGCCGTCCTCGGTTTGGTATATGACAATCTTGTTGTCCAGTTCATTGTTGCTCATAGCCGTATTCTTTATTTATTGCTCATCATTTTGATCAGAAGGGCCTGCATCTGCTCTTTCGTCATATTGGGAATGTCATCGATGGTGGGTTCGTCATCAAGGCGGAGCAAGCGCTTGTTATACTCAAACTGCTTGCTAAGGGGGCAGAAAGCCAGATAGATCTGGGTGACCGTCTTCTGGGTGGAATGTCCCATACTCTCGGAGATATATTGCATGTCGACACCCGCATTGCGAAGGTTGGTAGCAAAAGAATGGCGTGCCCATGTGCCGGATATCCGCTCATCCCATCCAGAGAGAGGATATACCTTCACATCCTTACGTGAAGTGCGCTTGTCGAGAGTAATTGAGACGGTGCAATTCCGTTCAATGTGGTTGCCGCAAGATGTCTTTAAGTTGGAAGTCATTGTGGTCGACTTTTAAATTGTGAAAAACATGGCTTCAAAGGGAAAATCGGACTAAAAAAGTGACGAACACCAAGCGAACACGCACCCCTCTACGAACACGCATATCATGAAATATCGTTTAACATCACAAATTTAATAATTTTCTGATTAACAACCAAATAAATAAGAAATTAAATTTCATAAAAAATCGTCAGAAGCAATTCATAATCCGGAGGTCGTGGGATCGTGGGCCTCGCTACACTGAAAATCAAGGAGTCACAGAGTTTTCTGCAACTCCTTTTTCGTTTAAAACGAACAAGCTGCGAACGTGCACGCCTTCAGTAACGACTCTGATACACAACTTTATATCACACCTTTTTCTTCAACTCTTTCATCTATTGCAATATATCACGAAAGATAACTGCGGCACAGTTGAGAAGCAGCTTGCCGTCGTCTTACATAAACTCGCAGGTTCAACGTGCAAGTGCAAAATTAGCAATTTGTTTGAAGGACTCAGCCTTCGGGGTTGAAAAAGCGAGTTTTTTGCGGGGGCTGAGGTTCAATTTTCGGGCCACGTTCCTGACTTGCTGGCATGAGAAGTCGTTGAAATATTTGCGACCTTTGCAGCAAGGTTAGTTGATGATATTTCATTTCAACACAAAATTAATTAATCTCGGGGAGACTTCGGTCTCCCTTTCTTCCTCTTTTTGCATTGACGTTCATCAACACGCAGGTGCAGATTAGGCCTGCACTTGCAAAGCAACGCAGAGGATGCCAGGTCATCTATGGTGATTCCTTATTGATAAAAGCTAAAAAAAGGTGGAAAATCTCTTTAGAGATCAACCACCCTTTATTTTTTTTCGGCCGGCAGGCTCAGGGCTCGAAGGTGTATTCCAGGCACTGGTCGATCTCGCGGGCTATAGCCACCTTATCAAGGTGCTGGCCTATAAACACGATCTTCTCCATGCGGTCGCCATACTTGTCGTCCCAGTCACGCCGCAGCTGCGGGTCGCGCTCCAGCATCTGGCGCAACTCGGCCTCGGGAGCGGTGGCATACCACTGACCGGCGTCCTTGATGGTCTTCTGGCGGCCAGCTTGCTCAAAGAGCAGGCAGCGGTCGGGGTCGTCGCTGAAGTAGCATATGCCCTTGGCGCGTATCACGCCCTTGGGCCAACGATTGGCCACGAAGTCGTCAAACTTGTTGATATTCAACGCCGGGCGGCGGTAGTACACATAGGTGCCTATGCCATACTCCTCGACCTCGCCACCCTCGTGGTCATGGTCGTGGTGGTGGTGATGCCCCTCGTGATGGTCGTGGTCATCGTCATCATGGTCGTGGCCGCCGTCGTGATGGTGGTGCTCATCCTCCTCAACGTCGCCCTCGACCAGGCCAATCCAGGTGGCCGAGGTGGCCACGCGGTCGAAGTTGAACATGTGGGTGTTGATGATCTTGTCGAGGTCGACGTCGCCATAGTCGCACTCGATGATTTCGGCCTGGGGCTGCAGGGCGCGCACGATCTCCTTGATGCGGCGCAGCTCGCCGGGCTCCACCTCCGAGGCCTTGTTGAGCAGCACGATGTTGCAGAACTCGATTTGCTGTATCACCAGGTTCTCCAAGTCGTCCTCGTCGAGATTCTTGCGCATCAGGTTCTCGCCGTTGCCAAACTCATCCTTCATGCGCAGGGCATCGACCACGGTGCATATGCAGTCGAGCTTAGCGATGCCGTTGAGCGTCATCTTGGGGCCCAGGAGCTGGGGTATGGAGCATATAGTCTGCGCGATGGGGGCAGGCTCGCATATGCCGCTTGCCTCGATCACGATGTAGTCAAAACGCTTCTGGTTGACGATTTCCTGCAGCTGCTGCACGAGGTCCATCTTCAAGGTGCAGCATATGCACCCGTTCTGCAGCGCCACCAGGCTGTCGTCCTTCTTGCCCACAACGCCGCCCTGCTCGATGAGCGAGGCATCGATGTTGACCTCACCTATGTCGTTTACAATCACTGCAAACTTGATGCCCTTCTTGTTGCTCAAAATGCGGTTTACCAGCGTCGTCTTGCCGCTGCCCAGGTAGCCCGTGAGCAGCAGCACTGGAATGTGCTTGATATCCATTGTGTAAATTTCCTCCTTATTATATATTTAAACTGAGTGCAAAGTTATTGAATAAGAATATATCATGCAAAAATCGTGCCTGAACTTTAGCCACTATGAGTCACAAAAAATCAATGCGCCGTAGCGCTCCTGGCGCGGCCACCCAGCCATGCCAAAGTGACAAAAGCGACAGCCAAAGGTGTTAAAAAGCAAAAAACTTTGATTTAATTGCCTGAATGTTGCAAAGAATTGCCCAAAATTTAATAATTTTGTACCCTGATTTGCAAGGCAAGGGAGCCAAAAGCCCGCAAGGCGATGAGTCACAAGCTGAAACGGGCAATTGCGACTGCGCCCACGCAAAGCTGTTCTAAATAAGAAATATGGCTGAAAACAAGAAAATCAAAACTGCCCTCATCTCGGTCTTTCACAAAGACGGGCTCGAGGACATTCTTAAAGAGCTTAATGACAACGGTGTGAAATTCCTGTCGACTGGCGGCACCCAAAAGTTCATACAGGAAGCAGGCTACGCCTGCGATGCCGTTGAAGACCTCACGGGCTATCCCTCGATACTGGGCGGCCGCGTGAAGACCCTGCACCCCAAAGTGTTTGGCGGCATCCTGGCCCGGCGCGACAATGCGGGCGACAACGAGCAGATTGCAAAATATGAAATCCCTGAAATCGACCTTGTGATCGTCGACCTCTACCCCTTTGAGGAGACAGTGGCCAGCGGCGCAAGCGAGCAAGACATCATAGAGAAGATAGACATAGGCGGCATTTCGCTCATACGCGCCGCCGCCAAGAATTACAACGATGTAGCCATCGTGGCATCGAAGGCCCAATACGGCCCCCTGCTCGACATGCTCAAGACCAACGGCAACGCCGAGACCACACTGGCCAACCGCCGGTGGCTGGCCCGCGAGGCCTTTGCCGTGTCGAGTGCCTACGACAGCCACATCTTCAACTACTTCGACCAGGGCCAGTACAGCGCCCTGCGACTGGCTGTGAACGGCACCAAGCAATTGCGCTATGGTGAGAACCCGCACCAGAAGGGATACTACTTTGGCAACTTCGACGAGATGTTCACCCAGCTGCATGGCAAGGAGATATCCTACAACAACATCCTCGACATCGACGCTGCCGTGAACCTGATCAAGGACTTCGACGAGACCACATTTGTGATCATGAAGCACAACAACGCCTGCGGCTGCGCCTCGCGCCCCAAGCTGGTCGACGCCTTCAAGTGCGCCCTGGCCGGCGACCCGGTGAGCGCCTATGGCGGTGTGCATGTGGCCAACCAGGTGATCGACGCCGAGACCGCTACCGAGATGAACAAAATCTTCATCGAGGTGTGCATCGCTCCCGGCTATACCGACGAGGCCCTGAAGATACTCGAGCAGAAGAAGAACCGCGTGATACTCGTGATGCACGACTTCAAGCGCCCTGCCCTGCAATGCCGCAGCGTGCTCAACGGCGCCCTTGTGCAAGAGCGCGACA
This sequence comes from uncultured Prevotellaceae bacterium, assembly GCA_900314215.1. GTDB lineage: Bacteria > Bacteroidota > Bacteroidia > Bacteroidales > Muribaculaceae > Sodaliphilus. The sequence continues at coordinate 148 of OMUK01000076.1, read as the reverse complement.
CCCACGTGGAGACCCCAGCCGAGCTCAAGCAATGCACCAAGCTGGCCATCACCCCCGAGCAGGCACAAGACTTGATCTTTGCCAACAAGGTGGTGAAGCACAGCAAGAGCAACTCGATTGTGCTGGCCAAGGGCAAGATGCTGCTGGC
>OMUK01000069.1 GCA_900314215.1 uncultured Prevotellaceae bacterium | reverse complement strand
GGGCACGCAGCATGAAGTTGCCGGCAATGTTGCCGCTCGACAGGGTCTTCCACGTTGGCTTGGTGGCGTTGAAGCCCGACGAGCGTGGCGCGGTCACCGAGAAACTGTTGCCCTTGCCGTCGATGGCTGGCTGGTTGTCGACGCCCACCGGGTGGGTCGACTTGGTGTGGGTGTAGTACACGCCATAGGCATACTCGTTGCCAGGGGTCATCACATAGGGGGTGGTGAGTGCCCACTGGCTCCAAGCGCCGGCAGCAATCTTCTGCACGGCCGAGTCGGGCACGTCCTGGCTGTAGTCGATCACGCCGTTTTTCAGCACAAAGAGCTTCACGCCCGTGAGTGTGGCCTCGGCCACATAGGCGCTGATGCTGTTGATTTGATAGTTTTGGAAGGCCAGCAGGTCGCTAGCGCTGAAGTCCTGCTTCACCCACACCTTGGGCGACGAGGTAGATGTGCCGCCTATGTGGTTGCCCATCACGTCGCCGCTCCAGGTGAGCTCGCTGCCGCCCTTGAGGGGCTGTTGCCAGGCGAGGGTGCCGTTGAGCTCATCGGCCTTGCCGGTGAATGTGGCTGCCGGAGCCAGCATCTTGCTGGCGCTGATGGCTGTGGCCTCGACCTCGGCCGACTTGAGTTCGCTCTGTGCATACACGGCGCCTATGGCATAGCGGTGGGTGCCGTCGGGCTCGTCATTGAGCACGGTGTCGGTGCTGGTGAGCAGGTTGCTGTTCACCTTGGTCCCGTCACGATACACGTTGTAGCCGGCGGGCGTGTCGGTGGCATTGTTTTTCACGGTAGCGGTGATCATGAAGTCGCCCACGCCGCCCGTGTGCCAGGTCTTGCCGTCGTAGCTGTAGATGTCGCCCTTGCCCGTGGTGGGGTAGCGGTCGGTGTTGGCCACGAAGTCCTGGTTGGTGCCGTGCTCATATTTCACTACAAACATCACGTCCTTGTCGCCAGTTATGGTGTAGGGCTTCGCCAGTGGCGTCGTCTTCCACGTGTTCTTGGTGAACGTGCTCACGTCGACGGGAGTCTCGCTCACGAGCTTCTCGTTTTCATACACTTGCACCCACACCTTGTAGGCGTGGCGGTACTCAAAGTAGGAAATGCTTTCTACCGTCTGGCCGGCCACAGCTTTCAGGTCGGCCGGGGTGAACTTGGCTGCGGCATAGAAGGTGGCATAGCCCTGGGGGTCGTTGGCCACGCCGCTCATGCCGTTGTAGTCGCTGCCGTCGTGCCATTTCAACTCGATGGGCGAGGCTGGAGCCTTCCAGCCCAGGGTCACTTGCGAGAAGTTGCTGGTGGCCGTCACCGAGTGGGGCGCGCCGTTCTGAGCCACTACAGGCATCGCCGTCAAGGCGGCTGCCCATAGTAGCGCTTGAGAGAGTAAAGTTTTCTTGAGCATACTCAGTTTCTTTTTATGAATTAATGATTTAGATTGTTTATTTGTTTTATCTTTTCTAGTAATTAAGTGCAAAGTTAATGTTTTTATCCTGATTTGTGTAAAAGATTGCAATGTTTTTTAGGGCGGTTGCGTGCATCGGTATTCATTTGCTATAGTTTTTCAGACGAAAATATCGTAAATTTGTAGGACGATAAATGTGAAAGATGATGACCGAAATTGCAGGACACAGGGTTGACGAGTCGATGTGGAGCTATATTGCCCGCAACGCGGGTGCCGATGCGGTGAAGCTCTTGCTCAAGCACGAGCCGGGGCTGAGCTTCGACAAGCGCTTTGCTGTGCTGCAGGTGGAGTGCCGCCACAAGCTGCGTCGCAAGATTCCCGAGTTGCTGGCCCACGAGCGGTATCTGTTTCCCAAGGCCATCAGCGCCGAGCAGTGCACCCACCAGGAGGTGGCCCGGCTGCATGCCTCGCTCTTCGACCCTGGCGACACGGTGCTCGACCTGACCATGGGCCTGGGTGTCGACGATTACTACATTGCCAGCCGGGTGCGCGGGCTCACTGCCGTGGAACTCGACCCCGAGATTGCTGCAGTGGGGCAGTACAACTTCGGCTTCCTCAATCCCAAGGTGAAGGTGTTGCAGGCCGACTCGGTGCAGCTGCTCGAGTCGATGACGGCGCAAGAGCGATACGACGCCATCTTTGTCGACCCGGCGCGCCGTGGCGAGGGTGGCCGGCGCCTTTATGGCCTGGCCGATTGCCAGCCCAATGTGCTTGCCGCCATGCCCCTCATCATGAGGCATTGCAACCGATTGGTGATCAAGGCATCGCCCATGCTCGACGTCACGCAGTCGATGCGCGACCTGGGCGAGCATCTCGCCAGCGTGAGCGCCGTGAGTGTGAAAAATGAGTGCAAGGAGTTGCTTTTTGTGCTCGATTTTGGAAGCGAGCCCAGTCACGTCGCGCTTCATGCGCTCAACTACGACGGCGACGGTTGGCACGACTTCGCCACCACTGCCGGCGCCACCAGCACCGACGAGGCACTGCAGGCTGCCAATCCCGTTGCAGGCGGCTACCTCTACGAGCCCAATGCCAGCGTGATGAAGCTGGGTTGCCATGCCGCTGTGCAGGCCGCCACGGGCACTGTGCAGCTGGCGCCTAATTCCCACCTCTATGTGGGCGAGCGGCTTGTGACCGATTTCCCCGGCCGCAAATTCCTGATTAAGCTGGTGTTTCCGTTCAGTGGCAAGCAAGTGAAGGCGCTGGGCAAGCAATGGGAACAGCTCAACGTGGCTGTGCGCAACTTCAAACTCACAGCCGAGGCGCTGAAAAAACGCCTCAAGGTCACCGACGGCGGCGACGGCTACCTCTTTGCCACCACGCTGGCTGGCGGCAATGCGGTGCTGCTGCTATGTGAGAAGGCTTAGAACCACTTGATGTGGCGGAAGAGCAGGAAGGCCACGCCCGAGAATATCACGCACAGCACGGCAATCAAGCCGAAGGCCCAGGGACTGTGCTCCATGGGCAAAGCCACATTCATGCCATAGAGCGACGCGATAAACGTGGGCAGCATCAGGATAATCGAGATGCTGGTCATGCGTTTCATCACCACACTCAGGTTGTTGGAGATAATCGAGGCGAAGGCGTCCATGGTGCCGCTCAAGATGTCGCTGTACACCTTCACGGTGTTGAGCGCCTGCTGCAGCTCGATGTCGACGTCCTCGATCATGTCTTTGTCGATGAGGCCTGAATTCTGGAAGAGGGTGCGCAGCCTCACCAGCAGCGTCATGTTGCCACGTATCGAGGTGTTGAAGTACACCAGGCTCTTCTGCAGGTTGCGCAGTCGCAGCAGGTCCTCGTTGTGCATGCTCTGCTCCAGGCCGTCCTCGGCATTGTTGATGTCGATATTGATGATTTTCAGATATTTCAGAAACCACACTGCCGACGAGAGGATGAGGCGCATGATGAGCACAAGCTTGTTGGAGATGTCGATGCGCTTGGCGCTGTTGTACTTGATGAAGTCGTTGACCACAATATTCTTGTAGTAGCATAGCACAATCACCAGGTCGCCATTGGTGATCACACCCACGGGTATGGTGTTGAAGGGGATGTCGTCGTCGCTGGTTTGCCTGGGTACTCGCAGCACGGTGAGCAGCCAGTCGCCGTCGATCTCGGTACGCGGTCGCTCGTCGGCATCGCTGATATCGGTGATGAAGGACTCTGGCACGTCGAGACTGCGCAGATAATCGAGTTCGTCCTCGTCGGGACAGGAAATGTTCACCCAGCAGCCAGGTTTCCACTGGTCGCATTTTGTGAAATTCTTTCCAAAAAGCAGGAATTCTTTCATTGTGTTATGCCTCCTCTATGTTTGCGTTGATATTCTTTAGGGGCAGTAGCCACAATGAATTGCGGGTTTATGCCTCTAAATCAACAAGTTGATACTATCTAGCGGTACGCTATCATCCATATTCAATAGTTCGTTTTGATTTTTATGGTGCAAAGTTACTGCAATATATCGGGAGGGGGTGAGATTTTGTGTAAAAAATTTGTTTATTTTGTTAAGAAATATTAACTTTGCATACTATAAATTTTAGAGCATGAAACGACTTTTCAACAATATTATGCTGCTTGCCGGTGTGCTTGCCGCTGTCGCCACTCTGGCGATAGTGGGGGCTAGTTGCCGCATGCAGCAACGGCCCAAGCCGCTGGTGGTGGTGAGCATTGCCCCGCAGCAGTTCTTGCTTGAGCAAATCGCTGGCGACAGGGTAGATGTGGTGAGCCTGATTGCCACGCAGAGCAACCCCGAGAACTATGAGCCCAAGACCAGCGACATGATGAAACTTGAGACGGCGCAGGCCTATTTCACGATAGGCAACATAGGCTATGAGGCCGCCATCGTGAGCAAGGTGAAGAGCAACAACCCGCAGTTGCGCATCTTCAACAACAGCCAGGGCATCAATTTCCTGGCGGGGCAGGATGCCGACGACGGCGACTGTGACCCGCATGTGTGGACCTCGGTAAAAAACGCCAAGGTGATAGCCCGCAACATGCTATCGGGCCTGGTCACCCTCTATCCCAAGCAGAAGAAATATTTCACTCGCCGCTACAATGTGCTGTGCGACAGCCTCGACAGCCTCGATGCCCAGCTCACGCGCCAGCTCGCGCCCGTGCGGGGCTCCACCTTTGTGATATGGCACCCCACGCTCAGCTACTTTGCCCGCGACTACGGGCTCAAGCAACTTGCACTCGACAATGGCAAGGAGCCCACTGCGGCCGACGTGAAGCGCCGCGTGGAGCTTGCCCGCAACAGCGGTGCCCGCGTGATACTGGTGCAGCGCCAGTTCGACGGCCGTGCGGCCAGTGCCATCAACAAGATGATAGGTTGCACCACGGTCGAGATCAACCCCATGAGCGGCGACTGGCCTGGCGAGATGCGCCACATTGCCAGCGCCCTGACTGCGGCCAAGTGATTGTTGATATAAGCATGAGGGCATGATGACCACAGCCACTTCCGCCAAAATCATAGAATTGCAACACGTGAGCAAGGACTTCGGCACCCGGTCCATCCTTGCCGACGTGAATCTTGCCATCAACCGCGGCGATTTTGTGGCGGTGACTGGACCCAACGGCGGCGGCAAAACCACGCTCATGCGCCTCTTGCTGCGCCTCATCAAGCCCAGCAGCGGGCGTGTGGTCTATTACGACGAGGGCAGCGTGACGCGGCACTTGCACTTTGGCTACCTGCCGCAGAAGAACATGATCGACAGCCGATTCCCCATCAGTGTGGAAGAGGTGATCACCTCGGGGCTCAAGATGAAGCCCTTGCACCGCATCACGGCTCAAGAAAGGGCGCTCGTTGCCGATGTCCTGGCGCGGGTGGGTCTTGAGCAACAGCGCAGCAGTGCCATAGGCGAGCTCTCGGGCGGACAGCTGCAGCGCGCCATGCTGGGCCGTGCCATCATAGGCCGCCCTAGCGTGCTTGTGCTCGACGAGCCCTTGAGCTATCTCGACGAGCGCTACCAGCAGCAATTCTACTCCATCATCGACACGATGGCGCCCCACGTCACCATCATCATGGTGAGCCACGACACCAGCGTGCTGCAGCGCATGGCCACCCGCCACCTGGTGGTCGACCACGCCGTGCGAGAGCACTCCGTTTAGCCCGGGCCGGTTGAAGAAAAAAAAGACGGGGTGAAATGCACACTGGCGTTTCATCCCGTCTTTTAAGCCTTGTCGAAGAGCGTCGCGTTAGTCGTTCTCGTCGATTGGAATTTGGCGCTTAAACACTTCCTTGAAGGTAATCAAGGTCTCGGTGCGGCCCAGGCCCAGTTGCAGGAATTGATTGTGAATCAAGCTGAGCAGGTGGTCGTTGTTGTGGGCATAGAGCTTGACAAACATGTCGTATTTTCCAGTAGTGAAATAGCACTCCACAACCTCGGGCATCTCCTTGAGGTGTTCTACCACTTCCTCAAATTTGGATGAGTCGTTGAGGTAAATGCCCACATAGGCACAGGTGTCGTAACCCACCGATGAGGGGTTGATGAGCGAGATGCTGCCTTTGATCACGCCCATGTTGTAGAGCTTCTGAATGCGCTGGTGAATGGCTGCGCCACTCACGTTGCAGGCACGTGCAATCTCAAGATAAGGCTTGCGTGCATTCACAGCAAGCATCTTCAGGATCTTGTAATCGAGTGCGTCTAATTTAGAATTTGCCATAATGTTTCTTAATATGTCGTTAATTTATTAATTTAGTTGCAAAATTTGTAAATTGTTAATCTTTGATTGCCCCTTGTAAATTATAAGTTTTGCAAATGTAAGAAAAATTTCTGATATGGTATTAAATTATAACAATATTTCGGTAAATTCTTTACAATTTAAGAATATTAAGCGATTGCTGATTGCGAGTTTTCCCAGCGATGAGCGCCGCGATATGGCTGATTATGAGCGCATTGCACGCGACAATGCCAAGTTCTCGCTGCTTGCTGCTATGAATTGTAACAATTTTGCAGGATTCATAAGCAGTTGGGATTTTGACCGCTTCAGCTATGTCGAGCATTTTGCCATCGAGAGCACGCTGCGCGGGCAGGGACTGGGCGGCCAGCTGCTGAGCCATTTTGTGGCCACGGTGGGCAAGCCTGTGATTCTCGAGGTGGAGCCGCCCGAGAGCGAGATGGCTCGCCGCCGCATAGCCTTCTACCGCCGGCATGGGTTCAAGCTGTGGAGCGAGATCGACTATGTGCAGCCACCTTACTCGCCCAGCCAGCACGCCCTGCCCATGCGGCTCATGACCTGCGGCTTCACCGCCGCGGCCCAGGTGAGCGCTGCCGCCCGCGAGATGAAGCGGGTGGTGTATGGCGTGGCGGCCGATGATTAATGGCGTGGTTGCACCTGCTGATTGGCTTTGATTGAGCGGGCGCGCAGTTTGCGCGGCGAGCACCCAAACTGTGTCTTCACATATTTGCCGAAAAACGACAGGTTGGTGAAGTTGAGCGTGTGGCATATCTCCTTGATCGACATCGACGTGTTGTAGAGGTAGTACTCGATGTCGGCGTTCACATACTCGTGTATCCATTCCATCACGGTGCGGTTGCTGGCCTGCTTCACGATGGTGCTCAAGTATTTGCTCGAGATGCACAGCTGCTCGGCATAGTACGACACGGGCTGGCGCTTCTTCTTCTCGTTTTGCAGGTTGTTGATGAAGTTGCGGAATATCACCTCTTGCGGCTTGGTGGTGGCAATCACTTGCGGGCCGGCATTCTGACTGTTGCTTTTGCGGCCTTGTTCAATCACGCCGCACAGGTCGTAGAGAAATCCCTTAAATACAGCCGTGATCGACAAGCGCCCGTAGGGCTCGTTGATGGTCTTGAGTTTCGATTTAAACAGGTCCTCGTAGAGGGTGAGCTGCTGCATGCGCTGGCTAGAGACCTTGAATTTCAACTGGCGGTCGACAAAGATGGCACGGTTCCACACCGATATCTCGTTGTGCAGCAATCCTTGCAGGCCACGTTGCGAGATGAAGATGAGGCGCATCTTGTTGTCGGACGACATCATGAGGTCGGTCATCACCGAGCTGGGGGTGAACACATACATCTCATTGGCCATGAGCGTCTGCTCGGTGCCGTTGTGCTTAAATGTGATTTTGCCCTGCTGGCAACTGATGATGAGATACATCATCAAGCGCACGCCCATGTACTGGGGCATCTTCTCGACATCGGTGATAAAGGCCAAGTCGGTGTCGGAATATAGAAACTTTTGCGAACTCTCGTGCAAGGAGTCGAAAGTGATATCTTCGAGTTGATGTGCTGCTGTCATTTTGCCTTCAATTTTTTCCCTAAAAAGAGTAAACAAATCACATATTGCGTATTAGAACGAGAAGTGGATGGTCATGCGCACACCGCGCTTCTGCACGCCTGCGTGGTGGCGGTAGTTGAGTCGCCACACGTAGTCGATGCGCAGGAATTTAAACACATTGTCGATACCCACGCCGGCCTCCATATAGGGCGTCTTGCCCATGCGGTAGCAGCCGCTGGGCAGCTCGTAGAGGCCCACCTTGTCGCCGGCATACTTGGGGTCGTTTTTGTGGGTGAGGTAGCCCTTGAGGCCACGGAAGGTGAACACCTCGCGCCACCTGAGCTTCTTGATGAGCGGGATGCGGTTGAAGAGGTTGCCATTCATGTAGTAGGTGAGGTCCCACGAGGCATACTCGTCGTTGAGAAACTCCATGGCGTTCATGTTGGTGTAGGACTCGGGCTGAATGGTGTAGGTGAGGTTGGCGTTGGGGATGATGAGCAGCGGGTAGGGCACCTTCGACCACACCTTGCCAGCCTTCACTATCACATCCATGTAGCCAAAGGCCGAGAACCACAGGCGCTTGCTCACGCCCACCTCGGTGTGCTGCAGGTTGTAGGACGAGCCCATGAAGTGCTTGAACGACATGGCGTGCGAGAGGTTGAACACCCAGGCATCTTGCGTGATCGAGATGCGCTCGGTGTGCATCTGGTAGAACTTCTCGTTGGGCGCATAGCGCAGATTGATTTCAAACTCGGTCATGTCGTAGTGGCTCTTGGACATGAGCCAGCCGTCGGCCTCGTAGCGGTCAAACTCGCAATACTTGGTCGCGTACTCGCGGAAGTGGCGCGCCACCAGGGCATACTTGAAGCCATTGTAGTGCTCGCGGGTGTAGGTGAGCTCCATTTGGCGCAGATAGGTGGCTCGGGTGTCCTTCTTGCGGCGTATGGCGAGCATGATGTTGTCTTTGCTGGTATACAAGTATTGCTGGCCCAGCTTGTTGATGTCGTACATGTACTCAAACCTTAAGGAGTGCACCGGGAACTCGGTGCGCAGCTCCTTGCGGGGATTGAAGGAGTACTCCGCCAGTCCGTCGTATTTCCACTTGCCGTCTTTGGTGCCATAGGCTGCATAGCCGGCAAAGAAGAAGCGGTCGCTCAGGTTCACCGTGCTGGTGCCGCCCAGGCGGTAGCGCATGCCCTCGATGGTGTTGAAGTTGACCACCGAGTTGAGGGGGCCTATGTCGAAGTAGCTCTTCTTGGGATTTTTGCTGGTGGGGATGTAGCCCGTGACGATGGCCGCGGTGATGCGCTTGAGCACGGCGTAGAGCGGCACGCTGTTGAGCTGGTCCATAAACTGGCTCATGCGGCCCGGGTCCTTGTCGCGCACGGGGGCGGGTATGTTGGCGGCCCAGTAGGCGTCGGGCCGGCGGTTGAAGCCGCTGAGCTCTATCACCGGGGCGCTGCTCTTGAAGTATATATAGTTGGCCGAGTCGGGCCGGTCAAATGTGTAGTTGTCGTAGTAGTTGAGGTTGCGGGCATACATGCCTCCCTTGGTGTCCTTCTTCTTGATGAGGTTAAACACCACGCTGATGTCGTTTTTGCGTATCAGGCGGGTGCCGTCGCTGGTGCGGTCAAACTCCTGCTCCACATTGAGCTTCGACACAAAGTTGAGGTTGATCTTATAGGGAACCGTGAAGATGGCCTTCTTGATAAAATAGGTGGAGTCGAGGGTCACATAGAGGCGGCCGGTGAAGGCAAACGTCTCGGAGTTGAACGGGGCGAAGCCCAGCTCTATACAGCGCTTGTCGTTGACCATCACGGTGTCGAGCAGGTAGTACTTGTAGTAGTTGGGCCCTATGGTAGAGAGCGGGCTGGGGAAGCGTTGCAGCAACAGGGGCACGTCGTTTTGAAACAGGTCGACGGGCTTGAACACCTCGTTGAGGAAGTTTTCCACGCCCTCCTGGTTGAGCACACCCTCCTCCACGCCGTCGCTCGACTGGGCGCGCACCACGCTCTTCTCGCTGTGCGGGTCCTTGCGGTAGTACACAGTCTCGAGTTTGCGCTTCTCTGAGATGGGCAGGATGGTGGTGCCCGACTCCAGCGTGTCGACAAACTCAGAGAGGAAGCTCATGCGGCTCTTCTTGCCGTCTTTCTTGGTCTTGGGAGCGTAGTCGTTGCGTGCCACCATGATGCGCTCATAGTGGTTGTAGGTGAGGTAGTCGTGACTGCGTGGGTCGCCGGCGTCGCGATGCGCTATCATGTTGCGTATCAGGTCGACGGCCGGGTTGTTTTTCTTGCTGTATTTCTCGTGGTGCTTCTTCACCACCACCTCCTTGAGGGTATACTCGCTCGAGGCCATCTTGAGCTGCAAGTGGTGGGGCGTGTCTTGCGTGATCACCATGTTGATGGGCTTGTAGCCCATATACGACACCACCAGGTGGCTGCCGTAGTGGGGGATGGTGAGCGAGAATTTTCCATTGTCGTCGGTAGTGGTGCCCAGCGAGGTGCCCTCGATGGCAACCGAGGCATAACCCAGTTCCTCGCCCGTGATGGAGTCGGTGATCACGCCTGTGAGGGTGAATGCCTGACCCATTGCGTTGAGTGCCACTATAATAGTTGCTAAAGCAAAAAGTAATCTTTTCCTCATCTCAAAATAATTGTGTTGCCTAAACTTCTAAATATTTCTTTCTAAATACGGCGCAAAATTACTCAAAAAAGGAAATGAAGATTGTTCCAATTGGGAACTATATTGTTCAATATCTATGTGTGTTCGCATTTGGAAAAGTAAAGAGGCAAAATCGACAATGCTTTCGGAGTAAAAAATGACGAATTCTCTGCTAAAAATCACCACTTTCTTCTCCTTAAGGCCATTGTCGGTCGCGCTCTTGCCGCCTCGCAGGGGCGATATCGTGCGCCAGGCTGTGCCCATGGGCAGGCACGACGCGGCTCGACCGAATTTTTATTCTCCAAAATATTCACTTTTGTTGAAATGAGTTGTGATTTTTAAAAAAATCGCTTAACTTTGTGACAATTATGATAAACCTAAACTCAATTTAATTTATAATTCACATGATGAGGAAAGTTTTGTTCTTAATTGTTGTGCTCAGCTTGCTTCCCGCGACAGCCTGGTCACAGGATGAAGCAACGACAAGCCCAGCCGACAACTACTGCAAGCAGCCTGGTGAGCGAGCGCTCTCCACGGCCAGCGACGCCTGGGAATTGCAACCCGAGGTGTGGACCCAAAGCAGCGTGCAGCAGCAAGCGCCCGCCCGCAAGGCAGGCCCGCCTGCCCGCGGCCTCAAGGCAGGGCAGACCCTGCTCTACGCCGAGTATTACGACACCAAAACCGCTACCCGCACCCTGGGCAGCCACATGGACACCATCTTCACCGCTGCCTCGGGCAACACGGCGCAGCTCAACGGGCTCTACGTGTGGGCCAACAAGATGAAGATGACCTACACCGACTCCACGGTGAGCATCCCGGTGCAGGCGGTCTATAACCATCCCACCTATGGGCTGGTCTACGTCTGCCCTGTGGATTGGGACAAGAAGACCTATAGCACCACCCAGCCCCTCACCGGCACCATCGATGCCGATGGCAACATACGTCTGGGCGGATGGGGCCTCTTCCTGATAAGCGGCGAGCACGCGGGCGGCTCCTTTGGCGCCTTCACGGGCACCAGCCTGATGGCTACCAATGCCGTGATGACCAATGTGTATCGCATCCCGCAGGATTCGGTCGAGACCTACCCGGTCTATATCGAGCAACCCTACGACAACCAAATCTCGATTGTGAATTTTGCCGACAACGGCACCGCTGTGGCAGCCTATGTCAACCCCGACAAGAGCGTTGAAATCACGCCGCAGCACATCTATACCAACCCCACCTATGGCGAGTTTATGTGCTATCCGGCCAATTGGGCCACGACCAAGTATCCCGTCGATGGCAGCATCAATGGCACTGCCACAGCAACGCAAATCAACCTGGGCAACTGGGGCATCTTCTGCCGCGTGTATCGCCAGTTGTGTCCCTATCCCTATGTGTCGTCGCAGATTGTGTATCCCGCCGGCACGGTGACCTTCCCCACGGCCAAGACCCTCGACTGGAGCGGTACGGGCACCGCTGCCGACCCCTACCTGGTCACCAATGCCGACCAGCTGCAAGGCATGGCCGAGAGTGTGAACTATGGCACCAGCTATGCCGGCAAGTATATAGCCCTGGGCAACGACATCGACATGAGCCGTGTGGCTAGCGTGTATCGCTCGGCAGGGCATAGCAAGGAGAAGTCGTTCCAAGGCAACTTCGACGGCCGCGGCTTCACCATCAAGAATCTGAAAATCACCTTCGGCCAGGAGTCCTATGCCGGCGTGTTTGGCTACGTGGGCGACTCGGCCACGCTCAAGAATGTGAAAATCGACAGCTTGTCGCTCACCAGCTATGGCATGTATGCCGGCGGCCTGGTGGGTTACAGCTGTGCCAATATCAGCAATGTGGCAGTGACCCACAGCACCATCAATCACCACAACAGCTATGGCGGCGGCATCGTGGGCTACTTGAACCGCGCCACTGTGGCCGATTGCTCCTATGATGGCACAATGACGGTGGCAGGTGCCTCGGGCGGTATCGCCGGCTACCTGTACTACGCCAGCGTGAAGCGTTGCAACGCCAACATGAGACTCACCTACAACGAGTGCTACAACCACCTGCTGCGCAGCGTGGGCGGCCTGGTGGGCTACGTGCTCGACAGCGTGAATGCCGTGAGCAACGTTGTGAGCGACAGCTATGCCGCCGGCACCTATACAGTGGGCCTGGCATCGGCTGTGATGGGCGGCCTGATTGGCAACATGAATGGCGGCCACATGGAGCGCTGCTACAGCACGGCAGCCATCAATGCCGCAGTCACCAATGCCCAGAATGGCAGCGTGGGCGGCCTGGTAGGCATGACCTATGGCGCGCACGTGAACGACTGCTACACCAGCAATGAGCTCATCGTGAGCGGCAGCGGCACGCAGGCCGGCGGCCTGGTGGGCTACATGCTCGACAACAAGAGTGGCAACACGGTGCTGGAGAACTGCCTGAGCACCGGCCAAGTGATTGTGAACACCCTCACGGGCCACGAGGGCTTGTGGGGCGTGCGCCAAGACAAAAACATATTGAAGCACTGCTACTACGACCGGCAAATCACCAACTACGACCTCGTCGACTCGCTCAGCTCGTTGGCAGCCTACACCCGCACGCTCACCAGCGGCGAGCCACTTGAGGGCTACAGCACCAGCGTGTGGACCTTCAAGCCCGGCCTCTATCCGCAACTCACCGCCTTTGCAGGCACTGCACTGAGCCACATGAGCGCCTCGCCTGTCACTCTTGCCGGCGATGAGACTACCCGCAAGGTGAAGAGCACCTTCACCGTGTCGACACAGAACGACATGGACTGGTATGTGTATGAGAACGGTGAACTCACCAAGACCTCTACAGGCCTTGTGATCAACGACAGCACCGTCACCCTCAAGAATGTGAGCGTAAGCGCCATGCTCGCGGGCACCTGCGACGGTGGCGAGAACTTTAAGTTTGTCAACCTCACTACCGTCAATCCCAACGGCTTTGTGGGCAGCGGCACCGAAAGCGACCCCTACCTGATACAGAGCAAGGAGGACCTGATAGCCCTGAATGCGGCTGTGACCTCGAAGACGGCCGCACAAAGCTTCAGCGGCGACTACTTCAAGCAGACCAACGACATCGACTGCAAGGGCTCGCGCGACTTCCAGGGCGTGGGCAGCGATATAAACCAGAAGCACACCTTCGACGGCATCTACGACGGCGGTGGCTACACCATACACAACTTTGTGATCGACTCGATACACTGCAACGCCACGGGCACGGCAGTGCGCTCCTCGTCGCGACGTGTGGCAGGCCTCTTCGGCTACTGCAACAGCAAGAGCGTGATCAAGAATGTGACCCTGGCCAGCGACTGCAAGGTGCGCGCCTTTGAGATTGCCGGCGGCATCGCAGCCGTCACCCTGGGCCGCATCGAGAATTGCCGCAACTATGCCGATGTCACCACCGTGGGTCCCTATGCCGCAGGCATCGTGGCTCAGACGGTATCGGGCTCGACAGTGACGAATTGTTATAATGCGGGCACCATCACTAGCGGCAGCAGCGTGGCGGGCGGCATCGTCGCCGTCCACTCGGGCACCGTGGAATATTGCCAAAACGATGGCGAGGTGCGTGCCGACTCCATCAACCCATTCTACGCTGCCACCGCTCAGCACACCGTGGGTGGCATCGCGGCCAGCGTGGATGGCTCTCATGCTGTGGTGCATCACAATGTGAACACCGGCTATGTGCACACCCTGCGCGAGGTGGGCGGCATCACCGCAGGTGCCGTCACGGGAGCACAGGTGCGCTACAACCTCAACTATGGCATGGTAGATTGCTACGACGACAATACCACAGTGGGCACCGTCGCCGGCACCTCGCTGCCCGAGGCAACCTGCAAGGACAACTACTATGACCGGCAGATAACGCGATACAATGCTGTAGCCCTCACGTCTTCGCCCTCTTGCCAGGGCGTGAACACGGCCACACTCACCAGCGGCACGGCTCTCGACAGCCTCGACGCCAGCCACTACGACTGGCAGGCAGGCATGTATCCCGTGATAGCTTCCTTTAAGAACGAACCGGCAGCCATGGCTCACCGCCGCATGGTGGTGACCTTGAGCGGCAACGAGAATATCGACAACATGCGCACCACGGCCACCCTCAACCGCCTCGACGGCATGACGTGGAAGCTGAGCCGCAACACCGACTTCACGATTGCCGATGGCGGCGTGCTCAGCGTGGCATTGAAGGCCGACACAGTCTCGATGCGCGACACCCTCACCGTCACCTACAACGGCTACAACAAGGTGTTGCCGCTGCGCGCTATCCCGCGCTTGTGGCAGGGCGACGGCACTGCGCAAAATCCTTACCAAATCAAGACCGTGGCCGACATGAACATGCTGAGCCACTTCACCACCAGCGAGCAATACCCCTTCACGGGCGACTGCTTCAAGGTGATGAACGACATTGACTTCTCCTCGCAAAGCAACTTTGTGCCCGTGGCCGACGCCGGCAACCTCTTCGACGGCGACTTCGACGGCAACGGCATGAAACTGAGCCACCTCACCATCAATCATGATGAAAATGAGTATCAAGCCCTGTTTGGCGCCGTGGGCGCCAATGGCAGCGTGCACGACCTCACCCTGGCCGATGTCAACGTCACTGGCTTGAGATATCTGGGCGGTTTTGCCGGCCTGGTTTATGGCAAGCTGAGCAACCTCACCCTCGAGAGCGGCACGCTCTCCACGCCACGCTATGGCTACGCTGGCGGCATCGCCTACGGGCTCATCGCTGGCGGCATGATCAAGAATTGCGTGACCAAGAGTGCTACGGGTCCCAAGTCGGGCGACATGGCCGGCATTGTGGGCGAGATCGACGAGCGAGCAAGCGTGATAGGTTGCACCAACTATGCCAACATATCGAACGGCGCCGACTTGGGCGGTATTGCCTATATGAGTTATGGCACGATACGCGACTGCGTCAACCACGGCAACATCAATGGCACCAGCTACCTGGGCGGCATCGTGGCAGTTTGCGCAGCCGACTCGATTGTGAATTGCGTGAACTATGGCAACGTCACTGGCACTGGCTCCTATGTGGGCGGTGTGATTGGTCGTAGCAACTCGAGCGAAGTCACTGCCTACTACATAGGCTGCCACAACGAGGGCGACGTGAGTGGCTCGGCCGAAGTGGGCGGCTTTGTGGGCTACATGCTCAGGGCCTTTGACATAACCGATTGCTACAACACAGGCGCAGTGAGCTCGACGGGCAACGAGTGCGGCGGCTTTGCCGGCTGCATCACCTATAGCTCGCAAGTCTCCAACAATGAGGGCACACTCTCGCGCTGCTACAACACTGGCCTGGTGACAGGCGGCAGCAGCCGCGTGGGTGGCTTCGTGGGCAACGTGGGCAACTGGCTGAAGTTTGACAGTTGCTACAACACGGGCTACGTGCTGGGCGACAAGGGCAACTACGTGGGCGGCTTCGTGGGTTACAGCCGTCAGTCCGGCTACACCGACTGCTGGAACGCAGGCATCGTCGAGGGCAGCGGCTATTGTGTGGCAGGCTTTGCCGGCTACACTCAAGGCCTCGTGTCGCGTTGCGCCAATGTGGGCAACGTCACCTGCACCAGCGTGAAGGGCAGCACCAGCTATGGCAATGCCTCGGGTCTCGTGGCCTATGGCGGCCCCAAGATTTGGGACTGCTACAACATGGGCGACATCACCGGTCCGCAACTGGTGTCGGGCCTTATCTCTACGGTCTACAACAGCAGCACCGACGTGCATCGCGCCTACTCGGCTGGCGACGTCACAAGTTCGACAGCAGGTTCTTGCGGCGCTGTGTCGTCGGGAGGCGGCAACTATAAGATGCATGGTCTCGACAGCGTGTATTACGACCGCGAAGCATTCACCGGCACGCTGAGTGCCACCGATGCCATGGCCACTGGCCTCACCACCCGCCAGCTCGCCCTGTGCGACACGCTGGGCAGCGCCTTCGCCATCAAGGAGGGCTTCTACCCGACACTGGCCAGCCAGGCCGACAATGCCATCCTCAACTTCTATGCCGCCATCCCCATGCTGGGTCCTGGTGAGACCCGCGACAATGTGCAGGGTCCATTCATCCTGGGCACTCCCGAGGGCACGACCTGGACGGCCACCCCGGCCATCGTCACCATCAATGGCAACCAGGCTATCCCCACAGCCACTGGCGAGGTCACACTCACCAAGACGATGGGCGACTACAGCAAGAGCTATAAGTTGAAGATAACCGGCTTGAGCGGTGTGAACGATGTGACTACCGATAGCCCTGTGGTGGGTGTCACCTACTACGACCTGCAAGGTCGCCTGGCCACCAGCACCGCTACTGGCGTGCTCATCAAGGTCACCCGCTACCAGAACGGCACCACCACTGCCACCCGCATCATGCGTTAAATCCATAGCCGCTCTAGATAGGCATATCCAGCTTACTTAAAGCGCGGCACATCATCAAGCGGGGACTGCTCCAAAACCGAGCAGCCCCCGCTTGCTATACTGTTGTGTTGGATTTGGCGTTGCGTGTTCATTGGAGGTCGAATGCAATTATCTTCGATGGGTAAATGCAACCAGCAGGGTGCGGGTGGCCCGTCCGAAGGCAGGAAATACTATCGATTGTTTTTAAGTATTGACTTGCACAACATAACCTGTAGGGGGCGATCTTGTGCCGGCCCACATGCGCGGTTACATTCTCTTAATAATCAATAAAATAGGATGTAACATCGTCGTGGGCCGGCACAAGACCGGCCCCTACAAGACGGTTTTACCTTGGCGGCGACTTCGCCAATGCATCACACCAAGCCTTCTGTTACAGCTAAAAACTTATTGTATACCAAATGGCAACTTTTATATACTGCAACAAGGCGACGAAGTCAGGGCACATCATCAAGCGGGGACTGCTCCAAAACCGAGCAGCCCCCGCTTGCTATACTGTTGTGTTGAATGTATTGCTTATTTTCCAGCTTTCTCGATAGCCTCGGTGTCGACCTTGAGGTAGAGCTCGTCGAGTTGCTTCTGCTCGATGGTGCTTGGTGCGTCGAGCATCATGTCGCGGCCACTGTTGTTCTTGGGGAAGGCGATGCAGTCGCGTATGCTGTCGAGGCCGGCCAGTATCGACACGAAGCGGTCGAAGCCGAATGCCAGTCCAGCGTGAGGCGGTGCGCCATACTTGAAGGCGTTCATCAAGAAACCAAATTGTGCCTGGGCACGCTCATCGGTGAAGCCCAGTATCTTGAACATCTTGTCCTGCAAGTTGGTGTCGTGAATACGCAGGCTGCCGCCGCCCACCTCGATGCCGTTGCACACAAAGTCGTAGGCCTTGGCCCTCACGCGCTCGGGGTGCTCGTCGAGCAACGGTATGTCGTCGGGGTTGGGCATGGTGAAGGGGTGGTGCGTGGCCATGAGGCGCTGCTCCTCGTCGCTCCACTCAAAGAGCGGGAAGTCGATAATCCACAGGCACTTGAACACATTCTTGTCGCGCAGGCCCAGGCGGTCGCCCATCTCCAGGCGCAGCGAGCACAGTTGCACGCGCGTCTTGTTGGCGTTGTCGCCGCTCAGTATCAGCACCAGGTCGCCATCCTTGGCGCCCATCTTCTGCTTGAGCTCGGCCAGGTCCTCCTTGCTGTAGAACTTGTCGACGCTGCTCTTCACGGTGCCGTCGGCGTTGTATTTCACATAGACCATACCCTTGGCGCCCACCTGCGGACGCTTCACAAAGTCGGTGAGCTGGTCGAGTTGCTTGCGGGTGTAGTTGGCGCAGCCAGGCACGCAGATGCCGCCTATGTAGGCAGCGTTGTCAAAGACGCTGAACTGGCCCTTCTTCATCACGTCCATGAGCTCGACAAATTCCATGCCGAAGCGCAGGTCGGGCTTGTCGCTGCCGAAGCGGCGCATGGCCTCGGCCCAGGTCATCTGCTGCAGTTTCTCGGGCAGGTCGACGTTGCGTATCTTCTTGAAGAGCATGCGAGCCATGTCCTCAAAGATTTCAATCACATCCTCCTGGTCGACAAAGCTCATCTCGCAGTCGATCTGGGTGAACTCGGGCTGGCGGTCGGCACGCAGGTCCTCGTCGCGGAAGCACTTGGCAATCTGGAAGTAGCGGTCGAAGCCTGCCACCATGAGCAGCTGCTTGAGCGTCTGAGGGCTCTGAGGCAGCGCGTAGAACTGGCCGGGATTCATGCGCGAGGGCACCACAAAGTCGCGGGCTCCCTCGGGCGTAGAGCCAATCAAGATAGGAGTCTCAACCTCCAGGAAATTTTTGGAGTCGAGGAAGTTGCGTATCAAGATAGCCATGTGGTGGCGCAGCTCCAGGTTCTTGCGCACGCAAGAGCGGCGCAGGTCGAGGTAGCGGTACTTCATGCGCAGGTCGTCGCCGCCGTCGGTGTTGTCCTCGATGGTGAATGGAGGCGTGAGGCTCGGGCTGAGCACATTGAGCTCGCTGGCAATGATCTCGATGTCGCCAGTGGCCATCTTCGGGTTCTTGCTCGAGCGCTCGGCAACGGTGCCCTTCACTTGTATACAATACTCGCGGCCCAGCTTGTTGGCCTTCTCACAGAGCTCGGCGTCGACCTCGTGGTTAAACACGATCTGGGTGATGCCGTAGCGGTCGCGCAGGTCCACAAAGGTCATGCCGCCCATCTTGCGGGCACGCTGCACCCAGCCTGCCAAGGTGACTACTTCGCCCACATTCTCGAGGCGGAGCTCGCCATTAGTCTTTGTTCTATACATTGTAATCGTTATATTGTTGTTTTGTTGATGTTTTCGCTTTCAAGAGCCTCACGGTCATGGCAACTGGCAAGCTGCCCGGCCATAGCGCTCTATATTCACGCAAAATTACAACATTATTGGCACAATTGGTAATGATGGCAGAAAAAATTAAAAATTTGGAGGCAAACTCTTGTGGAGTTGAAAAATTGTTGTACCTTTGCAACGCATTTGCAGAAACGCATCGCGACGCATGTGTTTTCCCTCGGGGTGTAGCGCAGTTGGTTAGCGCGCCTGCTTTGGGAGCAGGAGGTCCCAAGTTCGAATCCTGGTACCCCGACCATCATTATTCTAAAATCGCTATCGATAAGGCAGAGTCGTTGCTTTATCGATTTTTTTTATGCCTTTTGCGCCGAAAATGGGCAGGCAATAGGGGATTGCGAGATTTTTTACCTATCTTTGTGGGCACAGAGATAATCCTTTTCAGCAAATTAAAACCAATACACATATTCATATCGCTCATGGCAACTAACTTCGGCAAAACGTGGTGGGGGAATGCTTGGCTGCAGTCGCTCACAAGTATTGATTATGCCAACCGCATACCGCGCGGGGCACGATATGCCCGCAACGGGTCGGTAAAGAAAGTAACAATCGCTGGCAATCTCATCACGGCCCAGGTGCAGGGCAGCCGCGTGAGGCCCTACAAGGTGGCACTGCAGGTCGACACCTTCTCGCGCAAGGAGATCAACAGTCTCGTCGATGGCATATTGCAGCATCCGGCCATCGTGGCCGAGTTGCTCAACCGCAAGCTATCGCCGGCAGTGCTCGACATTGCACGCGAGCAGCACTTGAAGGTGTTTCCCTCGTCGTGGCGCGACTTGGCTATGCATTGCAGCTGTCCCGACTGGGCGGTGCCTTGCAAGCACATCGCGGCAGTGATCTACAAGATGGGGCAGGAGATCGACAACAATCCTTTCCTCATCTTTGAGTTGCACGGTGTGGATATCATGGGCGAGCTGTCGAAGCGGGGCATTGAGTTCAATCCTGCCAAGGCCATTGCCCTGAGCTCTTGGGCCGATGCCATGCAGCTCGTGCCGCTCTCTAAGTTAGCTGCCGAGCCTGCCCCTGTAGAGCTGCGGCAGTTCGACTACAGCCAGATTTCCAACTTGGGCGATGCCATGTGCCGCTTGCTGCCCGGCTCGCCGGCATTCTATGCCGACGGCGATTTTAAGAAAACCTATGAGGGCAACTTGAGCCGTGCTGCCAAGGCGATGGCGCAGGTGCTGAGCGGGCGCTACGACCTCACCGAGGCCCTGGGCATGGCCCGGAGGAAGATTCCAACAGATGTGGAGGGAGAGGTGCGTGTGGTCGTCGACACCCTGCGCACCGTGCGAGTATATTTTGACCAGGCAGAAAGCGCCAGCAAGCTGGTCGACCTGATGGCCTACTTGACCAGCCTGCCTGCCGAGGCGCTCTCGAGCGTGAGCAACGTTGTGCACGGCTTGCGTGCCTGCTGCATGCTGGCCTTGCATCTTGCGGCCAAGGGCAACGTGTGCCCGCTCGTGAGCCAGGAGAAGGACGGCGCCACGCGCATCGACTGGGCGCCCTACACCGGCGACCAGGCCACAGCCGCAATCTTGCAGGGCGCCGATGCCTATCTTGCTCCCGGCAGTGTGGTGGTCGAGAAGAGCGCGCACCGCAAACTGGCGCCGCAGCACCCGGCATGGTTCATGACCACGTGCTTCCTCACGTGCATCATGCAAGCCACGGCCAAGTTGCCCATAAATAGCAACAAGGTGACCGAGATTTTCTACGAGGGCGAGGCTCTCGAGTTTGACGAAGTGGGCGAACTGGGCATACCGGGCGGCATCAAGAGCTGGACCGACCACTTGTCGACCCCACAGCTGCGCTACATGCCCGTGGTGATTGTGAGCGACAAGAAGAAAGATGGCAGCGAGTTCTGCCTCGACCTGGCGGTGACCGATACCGAGCGCGACGAGCCCGATGTGCCGCTCGCCCAGGTGTTTTCCAATCCCGACTTTGCTACCACGCGCTATGGCATATTGCGCGACGTGTCGCTGCTGTCGCCGCTGTTGAGCGGCATCGACACCTATCTGGCCCGCGAGGCCCAGAAGCCTATCAAGCTGAACAACGAGAAGTTCACCCAGTTTCTCGTCGATGTGGCTCCGGCCATGCGCCTGCTTCACATCAAGGTCATGCTGCCCAAGTCGCTGCAGCGCCTGTTGCATCCTCGCCCCACGGTGAGCTTGTCGACCTCGAGCGCCCCCAGTGCCGCGAGGGTGCGCCTCGACCAGCTGCTGCAGTTTGACTGGCGAGTAGCCATAGGCGACCAGCTGATTTCGATCGACGAGTATGAGTCGCTCCTGGGCAGGGCTCAGGGACTGTTGCGCTACAAGCAGGAGTACATCTATGTTACCCCCGACGACCTGAAACGCATCACCAGGGCCATTGCCTCGCATAGCGAGATGACACCCGCGCGCATGCTGCAAGTGGCCTTGAGCGAGGAGTACAAGGGAGCTCGGGTAGAGCTCACTCCCCAGGTGAGGGCGCTCGTGAAGCAGCTCACCGCCCTCGACGACATCCCTGTGCCGGCCGAGGTCAACGCCACGTTGCGGCCCTACCAGAAGCGGGGCTACGAGTGGATGTATCGCAACATGAGGCTCGGTTTTGGCAGCATTCTGGCCGACGACATGGGTCTGGGCAAGACCCTGCAGGTCATCACCCTGCTCCAGAAGCTCAAAGACGACGGCCAGCTCGATAAGGCCAAAGCCATCGTGGTGGCTCCCACTGGCCTGCTGGCCAACTGGCAAGCCGAGTTGCAGCGCTTTGCACCGTCGCTGTCGGTTTTCCTCTACCACGGGCCGGCGCGCGACCTTAAGGCTTTCAATCACGACATCCTGCTCACTTCCTATGGACTCGTGCGAGCCGACCTCGACCTGCTGAAAAAACACAAGTGGGCTGTGGTGGTGATCGACGAGGCTCAGAACATTAAGAATAGCGCCACAGCGCAGAGCAAGGCTGTGCGCTCGCTCAAGGCCCCCACCCACATCGCCATGAGCGGCACGCCTGTGGAGAACCGCCTCTCGGAGTACTGGAGCATCATGGACTTTGCCAACAAGGGATACCTGGGCACCATGAAGTCGTTTAACGAGGAGTATGCTCGCCCCATTCAGCAGGAGGGCGACACGGCACGCGCCAGCCTCTTCCGCCGCATCACCTCGCCCATGATGATGCGCCGCCTCAAGACCGACAAGAGCATTATCAGCGACCTGCCCGACAAGATTGAGCAAGACGAGTATGCCATGCTCACGCCCCGGCAAGCCGCCATCTACCAGCAAGTGCTCAACGAGAGCATGCGTGTGATCGAGAGCATCGACCAGGACGACAACTCACAGCTCTTCAAGCGCCAAGGACTTGTGTTGCAGATGATACTTGCCCTCAAGCAAATATGCAATCATCCGGCCCAGTACTTGAAAAACGGCGAACTCTCGCCGTCGCTCTCGGGCAAGACCCAGATGCTGCTCGACCTGGTGTCGTCGATCAATGAGAGCGGCGAGAAAGCCATCATTTTCACGCAGTTTAAGGAAATGGGCGACATGCTCGTGCAATTTATCGCCGAGGCCTTGGGCACCAAGCCCATGTTTTTGCACGGCGGTTGCTCGCTCAAGCAGCGCACCGACATGGTGAACCGCTTCCAGAACAACCGTGCCGACCGCTTCTTTGTGCTCTCGCTCAAGGCTGCCGGCACCGGACTCAATCTCACTGCAGCCACCCACGTCATTCACTACGACCTGTGGTGGAACCCTGCAGTCGAGGCCCAAGCCACCGACCGTGCCTACCGCATCGGGCAGAAGCAGAATGTGATGGTGCACCGCTTTATCACCAAAAACACCTTTGAAGAGCGCATCAACGACCTGATCAACACCAAGCGCGACCTGGCCCACCTCACCGTGGCCGCTGGCGAGGCTTGGATAGGAAAACTCAGCAACAAGCAGCTGCGCGAGATCTTCGGGTAGCGGTTTTCCCTCGGCTTTGGGTTGCAGCTGCTTGTCGCGGTTGTTTACTTCAGCAATTGATTCACGGGTCCTAAGTCGCTCACGCTATGGAATTTGATGACGGGCTCCTTGGTTTGTGGCCAGCCGTCGGGGCTCATGGGCAGTGGATCCATCAGGGTGCTTGAAAGCCTGCCGTTGTGGTTGCGTATCTTTTCTACGCGGTATTCTTCGTCACCGGGCCAAGCGCTGATGGCCAGGACGTAGTTGCTACCGCGCGAATAGCTTGTGTGTCCTGCTTCCTCCTCATAGATTTCTTTCATGCCGCTATCCTTGTAGGTATACACGTGAAGCATGAGGTCGGCCATGCTCGATCCGCTCTTGGTCCACAGTTCGGGTTGTCCGTCGCCTGTGATGTCAAACAAGAAGTAGCCTGTCCAGCTGGATTGATAGCTGGCCGAGAGTTGGGTGAGTTTGTTTTTGTAGGCATCGACCATGCCGGCTGTGAATACGGCCTTCTTGGTTGAGTCTTCTTTGGCTTTCATGATCGAGTCGTTGCGCACCTTGAGCGCTATCGAGTCTTCTTGGGCCTGCTTGATTGAGTCTTGCCGTGCTCTCATCAACGAGTCTTGCTGAGCTTGCTCACGCATTTTTTCCTCTTTGCTTTGTCCGCAGGAAATAGTGCCGATGGCCATGATTGCAATCAAGGCGAGGGCAAAAAGATGGGTAAACGTTTCTTTTCCAGAATTTCTTTTCATGCTGATTTGCTTTTAAATTGTTTATTTCTATTGTGCCATTGCAGCCACAGTGCTTGCCTATCGTTGCGCATGGGTGAGCATGGCTATGGCCGAAACAGCATTCCATAGTTAGCAATTTTCCCCGTAAAAGTCTAAATTGAAATGCAACGTTTTTACCCTAGCTGTTGCCAAATTGCATGAAAAATACCGGGTGCAGGGGTGTGCTGCTGAAAATCGCGGAGGTGGAGGGGGAAAATAAAAAATCCCGGATATCACTATCTGGGATTGCTTAACTAATTAACCTTCTAATACCATTAACATAAACCTTAAACAAAAACGAAATAAAAACCGTCATCACGACGCTCGTTATTTCGTAACCTTAAAAACTAATACCATGAAAAACCATTGCAAAAGTAATGCTTTTATTTTATATTGCAAAATTTGTTGGGTATAAATTGAGCGAAATTGTAATATTTAAACTGTTTTAACACATATTCCTGTTTTGAAGTCTACATTTGCTTTTCCTGAAGCGGGAAGTGCGGGCACAACGCAATCGCCGCGGCCCCCTTGTGCTCGGGGAGTCGCGGCAATTGCGTAATGCGACCTTGCGCGGTTATCTTGTGCGGGAGTTTGTCACTTTGGTCGCGTAACTGTCTGAAAAAATTTTTTAATGAATTG
>OMUK01000064.1 GCA_900314215.1 uncultured Prevotellaceae bacterium | reverse complement strand
TATAAAATAATCTTAATTTTGACAGGCCAAAGCAATCTTAAATGAAAGAGCCGTGTGGTTGTTTAAATAAAAACGGGCTTTTGCTTGCTCAGTTGTACGTTTTTGGTTAACTTTGCCTAACAAGAAACGGCTACAGGGATTTCCATCCTTGCCACTGCCGCAAAAACAACAAATTAACGACCGAAATAATAATAAAGACAAACCTTAACAATGAAGAAAAGAAACATCTGTCTCGCATCCCTGTCGGCACTGGCACTTAACAGCATGCCACTCTTTGCCCAAAGCAGGCCCAACGTAATCTTCATCTTGGCCGACGACTTAGGCTATGGTGACCTTGAGTGCTATGGAGCCAAAAATGTGAAAACACCCAATGTAGACCAACTGGCCGACGAGGGTTGCCGCTTCAACAACGCCTTCGCCGTGGCCTCGACCAGCACGCCGTCGCGCTACTCGCTTCTCACGGGCGAATACTCATGGCGAAAAGAAGGGACCGACATCGCTCCCGGTGATGCCGCTATGATCGTCAAGCCCGACCAGTTTACCGTTGCCGACGTGTTTAAGAGCAAGGGCTATGCCACAGGAGCCATCGGCAAATGGCACCTCGGACTCGGCGCTGAGACTGGAAAGCAAGACTGGAACGCGCCACTGCCCATGGGCCTCGGCGACTTAGGCTTCGACTACTCCTATATCATGGCAGCCACGGCCGACCGCGTGCCTTGCGTCTTCCTCGAGAACGGCAGGGTGGCCAACTGGGACCCCTCGGCCCCCATCAAGGTCAGTTACGACGCACCCCTCCCCGGTGAGCTTATTGCAACAGAGCATCCCGAGCTGTGCTACAACTTGAAGTCGGCCTTCGGCCACAACCAGGCCATCGTCAACGGCATCGGGCGCATCGGCTACATGACGGGCGGCGGCAAGGCGCTGTGGAAAGACGAGAACATCGCCGACAGCATCGTGGCTCATGCCGTCAACTTCATCAAGACGCATCAGAAGGAGCCTTTCTTCATGTATCTGGCTACCAACGATATCCATGTGCCACGCTTCCCCAACCAGCGGTTCCGCGGCAAGAGTGGCATGGGCCTGCGTGGCGACGCCATCGTGCAGTTTGACTGGAGCGTGGGCGAGGTGATGAAGACCCTCAAGCAACTGAAACTCGACGACAACACCATCGTGATCCTCACCAGCGACAACGGCCCCGTGGTCAACGACGGCTACGACGACAAGGCTGCCGAGATGCTCAACGGCCACAGCCCCGCTGGCCCGTTGCGTGGCAACAAATACAGCGCCTTTGAGGGCGGCACCCACATTCCCTTCATCGTCCGCTGGAAAGGCCATGTGAAGCCAGGCACGCAGTCGGATGCTCTGATATCTCAAATCGACCTCCTCGCCACCATGGCTGAGCTGACCCAGACACGCATTCCAACTGGTGCGGCACGCGACAGCAAGGCACAGTGGAGTGTGTGGACAGACCAAAAGGACGAGGGACGCGACTACGTCGTCGAGCAGGCTCTCGACCACACCTTGTCGGTACGCACCAGTGAGTGGAAGTATATCGAGCCGAGCGACAATCCCACACGCGTCATGGCTAATGAGAATGTAGAGACCGGCTACCTGCCCACTCCGCAACTCTACAACGTCAAGACCGACATTCACGAAAACACCAACGTGGCCGACCAAAACCCAGCCCTGGTCTTCGACATGCAGACCCTGCTGCGACAGATCAGAAAAGGTCAGAAATAGAAACTCCATGTTTTGACTGAAGCCAACCTTTAGTCAAATACAGCAAGCAAAATGCGGGCGCATCCACCGAGCAAAAATCTGTGCATGCGCCCGCATTGCCTTCAATCCTGGCTATGAGACAAAACGAAGCCTGACTATAGATATGGCTCGGCAACTATCATTTGAGCGCAAAATACGATACAGTGTATTTCTTCGGTTTCTTGCCCATTACCTTCTCAAATAGTCTGGTGAAATGGCTGAGATTGCTAAACCCCAACTGGTAACCTACTGAGGCAACAGTGTAGTGTCCCGTTCTCAATAGCTCGGCAGCACGCTCCATGCGTCGCAACTGATAATAATGAAACAAATTTCATTGCTACAGGCCCGCTACAAGGAGTTGGAAGTGTGCACTCTCGACGCCTGCTGCCGCAGGCTTGTAGCAACGAGGGGAACGACGATGGCGTAGGCCGCGCCCAGGGCCACTTCCAAGGGGAAAAGCATGTAATTGCTGGGCAGGATAAACGGAATCACTGCCAGTGCAGGAATGGGCGGGAACATCATCTTGGCCTTCCACATCAGGGCCAGGGCAGCGGCAAAGGCCACACTCACGGCCACGGCATAGGGCAGCGACAGCGTCTCCACCACCAGCCAGCGGCTTGCTGTGCCCATCGCGGCAACTGCCACTGCTGTGGCCCACAAGGGCAGCGGACGGTTGCGAAACATGTTCTTGGTATTGGTGAGTTCGATGAGGATGATCACCAGCGGCGGCACGATGGCAAAGAGCCAGCCAGCACTGGTGGCAACGGCCAGCAGCGGCAAGAGCAGCACGTAGCGCCATGCCCACTCGAGCAGGGCGTGGCGCGTGAAGCCCTCGCGAGGGCCGACAGGGGCTATCGTCGCCTTCAGCCCGGCGCGCTGCAGCAGGCCCACGCCAGCGGCCATGATGCTGGTCATCACTGCCACCGAGGCTGGATAGAGCCACGACTGCGTGTTGAGCAAGATGGGCAGCAGTATGGCGGCGATCGACGGTATCAAGGGAATGCGCAGTGTGGTCATGAGCAGGGCCGAGACAGCAAAGGCCATGGTGAGCTGCACCAGGACCGGGGCGCCCACATGGCGCGTGATGAGCACGCCAATCACTGCCGAGAGCGTCATGAGTAGCGGCACCTCGCGGGCGTGCACATTCCACACGAGGCGGTCGGCCGTCCACAGCCCTATGGCGAGCGCCGCCACCTCGGGAAATATCACCTCGCGCTCGCCCAGCAAGTCGGCTCCCGCGGCCATGAGTGCCAATGCGACTACCGACAGCGTCATTCTGATTATCATCTTCCTATCCATGTCAATTCTCCTTTTCCTATTTTTTTCTGTGTGCAAAGGTACAAACGCTCTCTAGCCCACGTTTTGCAAAATTGTAGATAAGTGTTATATAATTTCCCCTCCTTCAAGTTTTTTTGGGGACGGGTGGATATCACTTGTGGGGGAGAATATTGTACAATGCGACGCCACCATGATTAAACCGAGATGTAGCCGCGAAACATTAACGAAAACATTAAAAAACCATAAAAACTTTGTGTAGAGTATAGATCAGGCAGTGGAGCGAAGCGAAACACCCCCCCCTGCGCTGCCACACATGCGCTGCCCACTGCACAGGTTGATAACCACCAGGGAAATATCCTATTTTATTGATAATCAATAAATAAAAGGAAGAAACAGCATTTGTGGGCCGGCACAAGACCGGCCCCTACAGGTCGCTTTTTATGTGCGCCACCTTCCCATTTATTTTTTTAGCACTTTCACATCGAGGTGCTTGCGGTTGAGGATGCAGCTGTTGGGCTCGGTGTCCCAGCAGTGGTTGCACGACACGCAGCGGGGGCGGTTGTGGATGGAGCCGCCATAGTCGTCGGTGCGGTAGTTGAAGTAGGGCGTGAGAAACTGGCTCAGCAGGTAGCCGTGGGCAGCGTGCACCTCGATGCCGTCGAAGCCGGCGCGGCGTGCCCTCTTGGCTGCCTCGGCAAAGGTGTGCTCCCGCTCCTTGATGTCGGCCACGGTCATCTCCACGGGCGTGATGCCCGTCTTGGGGTTGCGCACGGCCGATGGGCCGAAGACCGCATAGGGGTGCTCCTTGTCCATGCCCGATTGCGAGCCGCCATAGGCCACCTGCAGCACCATGCGGGTGTCGTGGGCGTGTGCATAGTCGATGAGCTCGCGCCACTCGTCGACGTAGCTGTCGTCGTAGAAGGCTGCTTGCTTGAAGTTGGCCTTGCCCGATGGCTCTATATAGGTGTAGCCCGTGAGTATGGTGCCCACGCCGCCATCCACCAGCTTGCGGTAGAAGTGGGTGAGGCCCGGAGTGAGATGCCCCCGGTCGTCGGCCCAGCGCATCCACACTGCCGAGCGCACAAAGCGGTTCTTCACATCCATGCCCCCGGCATGCGTCTTTTCAAATAATCTTTTCTGTTGCATCATTATATATGTTCCTTTCTTTTTCTGCTGCAAAGTTACGGCAAGATGGCAACCTCTGCAATAAGGGGTTAAGGATTGATAGGGTGATAAATTTGTCACCCCGTCGCTTGCAAGTTGGACTCCTGCAGGGTCAAAGATGGCAAAAAGATTTGTATCTTTGCAGAAAAAGGAGAACGTGTGATATGTACCAGCGCAAGATACCTGTAGACAAGGAGTGTGGCATCGTGATATTTATGGAGCTCATGGGCGGCAAGTGGAAGCCCTGGCTCATCAATCACATCCATGACGGCGAGCACCAGCCCAAGCAATTGCAACAGGGCATACCCTTGGCAGCCAAGCGTGTGCTCACCAAGCAACTGGGTGAGCTCGAGGCCGCTGGCTTGGTATACAAAAAGGTGTATGCCGAAATCCCGATGCGGGTGGAGTATTTTCTCACCGCAGTGGGCGAGAGCGTGTACCCCATCATCCAGGAGATGGACAAGTGGGGAAAAGCCCATCAGCAACTGCTCGACCACAGCACAGTGCCCGATGCCACTAAATAGTGCCCGCTGAGCTTTCGCCGAAATGCGCCCCGCGACTCATCTGCCAGCTCTCAATCGGCTATGAAGGTCTCACCGCATGTTTCGCAGCTCTCGTTGCCCGACATGAGCAGCAGGCCGACGCTCTCCTTGAGCATGCGCAGAAACTCGGTGACGGCCTTGCGCTGATAGATGCCGGCGAGGGTGATGACCGATGTGGGCAGGGCGATGGCCGTTTCCAGCGGGATGCGCGCCAGTCCCCTCACAGCCAGCGTCGCCACGTCGGGCAGCAGGCTCACCCAGCGCCCACTGCGCAGCATGTAGATGATGTGCGAGAGGTCGTCGATCTCGGCGGCTGGGTTGAGTGTGAGCCCCTGCAGGTGGGCCGCCTTGTCGATGCGCTGGCGTATGTAGAGGTCGCGGGTGGGGAGCACGAGCGGCAGGTGAGCGAGCTGCCTCATGCTCGCTGCTCCCTGGCTTGCCAGGGGGTGATGCTCACTCGTCACAACACACATGCGGGTGCCAAAGAGCGGTTTGGCCTGCAGGTCATCTTCCGGCTCGTCGGGCGTGAAGGTCATGGCTAGGTCAATCTCGTGCTTGCGCAGCATGCTTGAGAGCATGGGCGCCGCCATCTGGTGGATGCTCAGCACCACCTTGGGGTAGGCTCGGTTGTACTCGGTAAGCACCTCGGTAAGCACGGCCGAGATTCCCAGTCCCGAAGCCAGACCGATGCCGATGCTGCCGCCTTGCAGCTGCTTGAGGTCAGCAAGATGTTGCAGTCCCTGCCGGGCGTCATCGAGAATGCGCTGCGCGTCGGGCAGAAACAGGGTGCCCTCGGCGGTGAGCTGAATGTGCTTGCCCTGGCGATGGAAAAGCTCCACGCCGAGTTCGGTCTCCAGTTGTTTCACTTGTTGCGACAGCGTGCTCTGCGCCACGCACGACAGCCTTGCGGCCTGGGTGAAGCTAAGCGTTTTGGCTGCGTTTACAAAATAGCGTAATTGCCTGATTTCCATATCTGTTTTTTGCTCTCTTTCTCGTGCTTTGTCTCTCCCTGGCATCTGCCCAGCAGCCAGCGCGCGTGCGCTAGGGTGGGGCCGATGCCTCTCTTGTGAGTTGTATTATTGCAAAGTTACGCTTTTTCATCGTTTTTCGCTTTCATTCATCGATAAAATCGATAGATGGTATAGAATTAAACCTTAAATTCGGCGAATAGCGGTGCAATATCGGGCGTAACTTTGCGGCAGATAAAAGAAACAAAAAAGTACTATTGGTTATGAACATCAACATTAATCCCCACACTACGGTCGGTGCATTGGTTGCCGATGACTTCAACCGAGCAGAAATTTTTGAGCATCTTGGCATCGACTATTGCTGCCATGGTTTCGACACGCTGCAAGA
Source organism: uncultured Prevotellaceae bacterium (assembly GCA_900314215.1). Taxonomy (GTDB): domain Bacteria; phylum Bacteroidota; class Bacteroidia; order Bacteroidales; family Muribaculaceae; genus Sodaliphilus. Next base: position 16,840 of record OMUK01000064.1, on the reverse strand, counting down.
GGCGTGCCAAAAGAAGGGACTCAACCCCAGCGACGTGATTGCTCGCCTGCAGGCCACTCACACCGAGGGCGGCGCACCCCAGTTCGCTTCCTGGCCACTCGACCTGCTCACCGATTATATACTCAAGCACCACCATCGTGACTTCCATCTGCATCACGACGAGTTGCTGCAGCTGGTGCTTAAGGTGGAGGGCGTGCATGGCGGCCGCCATCCCGAGTTGCACGAGGTGAGCCGGCTGGTAGCCCAGTCGTTTGAGGAGCTCGACTCCCATTTCGTCAAAGAGGAGCAGGTGCTCTTCCCCCAGTTCTATGAGCTCTACGAGGCACATGAGCAGGGCCGCGAGCCCGCGCCTTTCCATTGCGGCAGCATCGCCTACCCAATACGCCAGATGATGCTCGAGCACGACGCCACGGGCCAAACATGGGACCGCATTGCCGAGATTACCGAGAACTTCACGACTCCTGCCGATGGCTGTGCATCCTATCGCCTGATGAACCAGCAGCTCTACGCATTCTTCAAGAACTTGAAAGAGCACGTGGCCCTGGAGAATCACCTCCTCTTCCCCGGTTTCATCAAAATGGAGCAAGAAGGATAACCCCCACAATCCAATCACAAATATATCCCAATCATCAATAAGAGCTGTGATTTCCATCAAATGCCGGAATATCACAGCTCTTTTAAGTCACACCCTAAACTGGACGGCTATCCTTGTTTAGAAGATGCTGGTTAATATATCGTTACTCGATTGCAGTGGTTCCATAGGTCCTGGTATACATTTCGGCGGCCGCTTGGAGCTTGTTTTTCATAAAGAGCACGGCACTGTTGGGCGAAATGATTTTTATACCTGGGCCGTAGCTCATAAACACGGAGTACATCTCGTAGTTGATGACGACCTTGATCTTAAATTCGCAGCTTCCGTCCTCGTTGCGCTTGATGAGTTGCTGGGAATGGTGAATGGGCTTGGTAGCTATGTACTGGCATTGCTCGGCCGAGGCCCAAAACCTGATGTTCTTGGGCTTATTCCCAATATTCTTGCTCACTCCAATCACGTCGTCGAAGAATGTGTAGGGGTCGAAAGCGGGATTGTCGCGGAAGGGCTTTTCCTTGCATGGCTCAACACTCACGATTCGGTCGAGTGCCAGGTTATAGAGCGCGAGGTTGCCCTCCTGGCTGCCGAACAGGAACCACCGGTTGCGAAACTCCTTGAGCAGATAGGGATACAAGATCACCTCCCTGGGCTCACGTGCCTTGAACGACTGGTACATGATGCGCAGCGTCTGCTTTCGCAATATGTATTGGTATAGGGGGTTGAGCAGCTTCAACCCTTTCAAGTCGGGCACGTTGTCGAAGTTGATCACGGGCTTGCGCCCATGGCGGCTCACAGCCAGCTTTTCCTGCAAGCGGCCGATTACGTCGGTCATTTCGGCAAAGTCGTCGAAGGCCTCTAGCTGCTGCAGCATGTCGACAGCTTCCTGCAGCATGCTCATTTCGTTCTCCGACATCGGCATGTTCATGATGGAATAGTCGGGGTCGCTGTAGCGGTAATACTTGTGGTCATACACCTCTATGGGCGCATTGTAGCCCAGCTTGTCGGAGCGCATCACCTGCAAGTCGTTCTGGATCGTTCTCACCGACACGCCATTGGCAATGCCCTCCATATCGTAGAGTGCATCGCTGCAGGCGTCAACCAGGTCATGCAGTGTCCATCGGCGATAGCGCTTTCTCAAGCAGTTGTCGATGGTCTTGTAGCGTATCAGTGCATTCTTGTTAGCCGGCATAGTCAGTAGTTTTAATTTCTATATTGTTTCATTGCAAAGATAGCGCATAATTCTTCAATTTATTTGCCCTGAAGCCGATAATGTGGGATTGCAAGGCTTGCAAAGCAAACTTTTCTCTTGCTACGCAAATAGGCTGCGTACTAGCATTATAACTTTGCCATCGAAAACAAAAAATAACGGTCTTTGAAAAAATAGAAAAATAGAAAGATTTAGGACAGCTTCGTCTGCAATTTGACTTTTTCGGTCTCAGCGTCTGTCGCACCGTCCTTCATCTTTTGCAGGTAATGAAGGAATGCCGTGGCTGCGTGTTACTTCGCGATTGGAGCATGAGGTGCCGGTTCGATCCCGGCCAGAGCCTGGTCTCTGTAGCTCAACTGGTAGAGCGCATTTTGGCACGCCGCGCTTGTTGCTTCTTTCATTTTTCATAAAAAAGTGGCTGCCGTAGCATGGAGTTACTTCGTTTGCTAAACCGGAAATGGTGCGTCATGAAAGATTGTCGATTACCACCGTTGGCTTTTGCCATGAGCACTCTTGCGCCTGTTGCGCCACTTTTTATATGTTTAATTAAATAAAAGGACAAAGAAGATGAAATTCAATTCCTTGATTAAAGAGTTTGAAGCCACCTTGAACCACGAGGGTGAGAAGGCTTTTGTGATCACTCCCGAGCTGGAGCTTTACAGCCTGGTCGTAACTTGCTCGCTCTCGGGCAAGTTCTATGAGTCGGGCGGTGAGCAGATGGGTCGCATCATCGACCTCGTGGGCAAGGTTTCACCTGAGTTTGTGGCCAAGCTCGCTGTGTATACCCGCAGCGAGATGCATCTGCGCAGCGTTCCCTTGCTGCTCGTGGTGGCGTTGGCCAGGGTGCACAATGGCGATGACCTCGTGGCGCGCACAATTGAGCGTGTCGTCCTGCGTGCCGACGAGATCATGGAGCTGCTCATGTGCTACCAGCTGCTCAATCCTGCCGCGGGCAGGAAGAAGCTGGGAAACCTGTCGCATCAAGTTCAGGTGGGCTTGCAGCGCGCCTTCAACAACTTCGACGAATACCAGTTTGCCAAGTACAACCGCGGCAATCTGGAGGTGAAACTGCGCGACGCTCTGTTCGTTGTGCACCCCAAGGCAAAGGATGCGGCGCAGCAAGCCATCTTCGACAAGATTGCCGATGACAACCTGGCGGTACCCTACACTTGGGAAACTGAGTTGTCGGCCCTCGGACAGGAGCATTACGACAGCGACCAAGACAAGAAGGAGGCATTCCGCGCCAAGTGGGAGGAGCTCATCGCCAGCCGCAAGGTGGGCTATATGGCCCAGTTGCGCAACTTGCGCAACATGCTTGAGGCCGGCGTATCTCCCGCTCTCATAGAGCAGGTGTGCCGCTATCTGTCGGCTTCTCAAAATGTTTTGGCTTCCAAGCAGCTGCCATTCCGCTACCTCTCGGCTTATCGCGAGGTGGAATCAGTCGTCAATGACTGCACGGCGATGGTGCTGTGCTCTCGGCCCTGGAGGATGCCATGCAGGCAAGTGCCGCCAATATCAATGGCTTCGGTGCAGGCACGCGGGTTCTTGTGGCCTGCGACGTTTCGGGCTCTATGAGGGCAACAGTCAGCCCGAAAAGCAAGGTGCGCCTGTTCGATATTGGCATCGTGCTTGCCATGCTGTTCCGCAACCGCTGCAAGCAGGTCGTCACGGGCATCTTTGGCGATGTGTGGAAGGTGATCAACTATCCCACTGGCAATATTCTCCCGGCAATACAAGAGATGAGGCGCCACGCGGGTGAGGTGGGCTATTGCACCAATGGCTACAAGGTGGTAGAGTGGCTGCTCGAGAATCGCCGAGTCGTCGACAAGGTGTTGATATTCACCGACTGCCAGATGTGGAACAGCAATGGCGACGGCAAGACCTTCCCGCGGCTGTGGGCGCGATACAAGACGATGGCTCCCGGGGCGCAGCTCTATCTCTTTGACTTGGCAGGCTATGGCCAGATGCCGCTGCGTGTGGCACAAGGCGATGTCTACCTCATCGCAGGGTGGAGCGACCGCATCTTCGACGTCATCAGCGACTTGCAAGAGGGCCGTGGCATCGTCGATGCCATCAATCAGGTAGAACTATAGCTGGCATTCCCTCCCTTTCGACACGAGGCATTCCGATAGGCGCCATTGCCAATCGGAATGTTTTGCCGCCAGCACTGCCGGGCTCATCCTTTAAAATGGTGCCTGATTTTTTTCTTCAATAGATAACTGTTTTGTAAATTTGCATGTAGCGATCAATCCCTTAAGACTTCATGCCACTATGATTTATGCGGTAGAACTCCACAAGTTGCCTTTCGTGCAAAACGAGCAACAGATTATTTACACCGAGGGCACTTATCATGCTATGATCAATGACTTCATCAGGAGCCATTATTCTAAACTGAAGACTATCTTCAAGAGGTGGGGCTATGAGTTCTGCTATCTCCCGCTATGTGAGCAAGAAGTGCTGGCCCCCGACATTCTCAACTACTATGCGCCCTGGATTGGCAAAACCGTGGAAAGGAACGACATAGGCAACGACTATGTGTTGCAATTCATGGTTCACCCCGAGAACAAGGTGAAAATACAGCCGTCAATTCTATTCTATAACCGCTATACACGGTACAACCTCCCCGATGAAGCAGACCAATACCGCGGCTATGTGCTGGATTGGGAGAACGCAAGTAAAGCGCCTTCAAAGTCAAGGAGAAATGCCCTGCTGCTGCAGTCGTTTGAAGCTGCAGCAAGGGGAATACATGACTATATTCAAGCAAAGACTCCCCAATTTCAAAGAGTTCTTTATAGAGATGCATACTATGAGCCCGCAAGCAGGGAAGCCGACGAGGATTTCGGTTGGGAATCACGGCAGTTGATAAGAGAAATTGAGGAGAGAGTCGACAAACTCAAGCAAATGGGGGTCAACCTGGCCATCCTTGAGCAAATCGTGCATGGAAAAGACCAGCTAAGCAGGCTGGTGGTGACAAAAGAACTTGAGATCAAGTTGCCCGATTATGATGCGACCATCATGATGAGGCCTTTGCCAAAAGCCGTGTACCTGCTTTTCTTGAAACATCATGAGGGCATTCGCTTCAAGGAGCTTCCTGAGCACCGAGATGAATTGATGTCGATTTACGAGAAACTGCGTCGTGGCCCGTTAAGCGACAAGGAGCAGCAAAGCGTCGTCATGGCCACCGACCCCTTGAACAACTCCATCAACGAGAAATGCGCAAGAATCAGAGAAGCCTTTGTCGCACACTTCGACGACCGCTTGGCCCGCTATTACTATATCGACGGCAATAGGGGAGAGACCAAGCGCATCGCTCTGCCCGAGAACTTGATCACCTGGGAGTCGTGACTTAGTCGCTTTGCAGCAGTGTGCAAGAGATACCAATTAGTATTCAGCAAGTTATGAAGTTTGATAGATGGCTTGAGATGACGCACCAGCGCAGTCACCGCTATGGTTAAAACCCACAGGTTTGTATTTGTACGCTTCCTTGCGTCGTGGCAATTAACGTTACAAAACAATCGATATTATTCCCTGCGACGCGGGCGGCCACCGAGAGCCGCACCCTGCTGGTTGCATTCACCCGCCAATGAACAATTTGGGGTGACGCAACGGCGCAGTCGGTAAAGTTAGCCCCGTTAGGGGCGACACCTTATAGGCCGGCGGTGGAGCGCGAGCAGCGAGCGGAACCCCTGCGCTATGTGTGTGACATAAGAGTACAAAATTTATACTGTAACTATAAATGATATATGAGACATTCTATAAAAAAGACTTACGTTGACAAGGATGATTGTTACGTTTGGTTCCATTACGATAAAACTGGCAAAGTCGTTGCTGCCTCTATAGAAATCATCACAGGGGTGTACGGCGATAATGCCCTATCCAATGAGACTTATGATGTGTCTCCTGAAAAGATTTATTATGAAGACGCTGACATGTCAGGCATCAGTTTAGAGCAGCGCCCTGGCATGATTACCATCCTAAGAAGAGATTATTATAGATGGGACAAGGCTATAAAGAGCTTAAAGAAAGACATCTACGACCTGGCTTGCCGTCACAGCCAACCGCTACAGCGACCAATACGGCAAGGTGATGTCATCATGGTGGAGTATGACAATCCGTATGACCTCGATTTGCCAGAGCCATACGACAGCACCGACATTCTGCAAATACTTGAGGTGGAAGGTCAAGCGAGCTATACAGTAAATGAAATCGATTTGGACCGATACCAGTTTGGCCCATTTGAAGAGCCCCGGGAATATTCGCTCGAAGAAAGAGATGACATCAAAGCAATATTGATAATGAATCCGGCTCTCTACGACAAGCTGCAATGCGTGTTCAGCGAGGGGGCTTCGAAAATCTATCATGATATCGTTGAAAGATATAAATAGAAAAAAGTAGCGCATGAAAACACCACAATAGCGGGCGTAAGACAGCTTGTAGAAGCTGCTTGGCCACAGCAGTGGATGGTGGCGGGGAATCCACAAGATTCTATCTTATATCGTCGTCTAAATTTATGTAGCCTTCCTGGTCGTAGCCTTTGTGCTCACGATGAATGGCGTCTACCAATGGCTGTAGACGCGTGTCGATAACTTGCATTGCACCATACTTGTCGTATTGCACCTCATAGCGCTCACGACTGCCAGAGGGCAGACGCTGGTAGATGTCGTCGGGAAGTAGAAACTCTGAACGGGAGGAACCAAGGTGCTTGAAAAATTCAGTAAGAAAGATGTGGATGCCTGCCAAGTCAAAGTCGCCGAAGTGGACATAATGATTTGATATGGACATGAGCCAGCGCAAAAAATCACCATTCTGCGGATAACGGCTAACAAACAACGGGTGGCTGCATTTCTGGAACAGAGAACGCTGGCGCTTGATATGCCTGAAGTTTTCGGCATTCTCCACGCCAATGATTGTCACGTCATCAGGAATGCCGAAGGCAGTATAATCATAAATATAGGTGAACGTGCCTTCCTCAGGGTGGATAACCATGGGGCTGCCATGCATAGTTGCCTGAATATCGGTGTAACTGTTGACGAGAAAGCCTGTCATAGTGCGCTGGCGGACAAACTTGCTGTCGCCGGTCGCCTGCGTCAGCACTGCGCGCGAAGTTTCTTTTTCCCCCTCTAATAGCTTGATCGACTCATGCAAGTCGTTAATGCCCCAGCGAGATCGAAGATAGGTCGTGAATGCAACTGCATCGGGCGCGCTGTAACCGAGGTGACGCCCGTGGGCGTTCTTCTGCAAGACACCGTCGGCAAGCATTTCCTCTACCCAGTCGCCACGCAACTTGCTGGATGCCACTGTTTCTCCCTCCGACAAGGCGAGCAGTTTCTTAAAGAGTGATGCTGTCTTCTTCATGTATAAATTCACTTGTTTGTCATTTCACGATTGTCATGAATCACGAGCAGCGTCTTGACCACTGTGTTGCTATTGCTGTCCTTGCTCAGCGAGTAAGTATAGCGGTAAGCTTCGGCCGAATATGTAGTTGGCGAGGAATTGATGAGATTGATGTTGCGCTTGTTGGCAAAGTCGAGGATGCCCCGCACATTGTTGGGATGGAGCTTGCCAATTTCATCCATAAGGCAATGCAGGCGGAAGTCGCCGAAATGCCGGCTCACTTTCTGCTTGAAGACGTTGAGCAGCATGATATTGACCATTGCTTTTACGAGGATGTCGGTTCCGTCAGAACCCACATTGGATAGTTTCTCTACAAAGCCTGTGTCGTTGTCATTCTCCACAACACGAAACTCCAGCTTGAAAGTGTCGGCCAGCGTGAGCACGCTCCGTTTGGAATCTACCTCCAATCTGTCCATCAAATTCATCAACAGGCCTATTGCCTTGCGATTTGTGGCCTCAACGGCATTATCATCGCTGAAGAGGTTGAATCCACCCAAATTGAAGTCAGCATTTTCAACAAAACGGGTTATTGAAAGCAGCAACTGCATGAGCGGGTCGTTGCTGGCCACACTCCTGAGTTCGATATTCTTAACGACGCCCACAAAGTTGTTGTTTACAAAGTCGCGATTAATGTCGTGGATGGTTCCCTCGATAGTGCCCTTGTGCGACATCATCTCGTTGACTTCGTGTGAAATGCGCCGCAGAATGTCGACATAAATACGGCTGGTGCGCATTCTATATTCCTCAATCTTCTCCGAGCTCGTGAACTCATAGAGGTTGAAGGCAAAATCGATATAGTCGCTCTCGCTATTGAACTCTGTGCGGAAATTAAACGTGTTCTGGGGCGAGAAGTTCTTTCTGAAGATGGCAACTGCCTCCTTGAAGCTCTGCAACTGTCGTAGCTGGATGCTCACCTGGTCGCGCAATTCGTTTAGGATTGATGCGAGGGGTTTGGCCGTCTCAGCTGGTGAGGCCTGCTGCAATTGCGGCGGGCAGCTGTCGCTTTCGATGAAGCCTTTTACGTCGGCGATTGCCTTCTGCATGCTAGAGATGATGGCATCGAGTTGTCCAACCTGCTCCTTCAACTCTTGGATGGCTTTGTTGAGGCGCCTGGCTCTGCTTTGGTATTTGTCCTCCAAATCGCCGATGCGCTTGTTGGTGAGCTGACGTTGCACAGTGAGCTCCGTCTCATGGTCGAAGAGTTCTTCCTTGTCTTTCTGATAGGCGAAATAATCGGCCCGATGTGCTTCGATATACTGCAACTGCCGGAGTACTTCACTCAACTGCCTGCGCAGACTCTCAAGTTGAGACGTGTCGATTCCAGCACCTTTCAGTTCGGCATCCATCCGCATGTCGAGGCTCTTCATCTGGTGGTTGTATTCGTCTTTCAGCGCTTTCTTCCTCTGCTCCTGAATGTCTATCTTTTGTTGTGCCTCCTGGCCTATCTTCTTCTTGTCTGATTTTAGCTTCGACGACAGCTTGCTGAACTCCTTCTTCTCATTCTCGTCGATGAGCTTCAGCTTAGTTTCCATTTTGCTAATTTCGCTCTGAGCCGAATTCATTTTGTCGCCTTTGGCTTCAAGTTCTTTGCTCCTCCACTCATCGCGTTGCCCGTCGAGGGTACTGATTTGCTCCTCGGCCATTTTGCGCTTGTTGGGAATGACATGCAACTGCGCATCCATGTCAACCTTCTCCTGATGCAGCTGGCGCAACTTGCCGTTGTAGCGGTCCTCCATCTGCTTGATGTCGGCTTCAAGTTTTGAATGCTCTGCGCGCATTCTTGTCTTCAAGTCCGCTATCAGCTCGTCTGTCTTTTCTTTCTCTTTTCTGATATCCTCGGGCTTGCGTACTTGCCGCTCAATATTATCAACGTTGATGTCAACGCCGAAGATTGAAGTGGCTGACTGGGTGGTCACGCGTGGCATCAGGTCGGTGTTGTAGAGCACGTCCTTCTCGTCGAGCACTCGCCCGAATGTGTTCTCCCAACCTTTCACGTTTTCTGATAGCCACTCTATGAGTGAGCCTTTCTGCCTGTCGAGAAGTTGTTGCAGCTCAGTGCTTGCCGCTTCCATACTGCTCAACTCATGCTCCAGTTCAGCGCGTTGCAGTTGGTAACGCTTCTCCATCTCGCTTCTTTTTTGATGTGCTTGTGCACGCATTTGCTCCATCTCGCGCGAGAGTTGTTGCACGTCAAGCTTCAGCTGTGCTTCAAGTTGTGACAGTTCAGCGAGTTTCCGCTCTTGCTCTTCACGCTGCTTTTGGAAAGGATTCATCTGGCGTATTTTCAGCTCCTGAAGTTTCGCTTCCTGCTTATCGGCATTGGCAGCATCAAGTTTCTCGTGCACCTGCTTGCGTTGCTGGTTGAAGAGAGATGCACGCTCATCACGTGATTGAATATAAAGGCTTTGCAAGTCGGCAACTTGCCGGTTCTCGTCCTCTTTTATATTGTTTTTCGCCGCTTCAGCCTGGTTGATGCCATCGTTGAGCCGCTGGGCTTCCTGGCGCCGAAGGGCATCATATTTATCCTTTATCGAGCGGTTCTTGTCGGTTATGATGCCTATTTGCCTTTCAAGGTTGTCGCGTTGCGAGGCGACACGGCCCTCGTCGGCAATGCTGCTTATAATCTTTTCGATATGAATGCTGGCATAATACTGCCGTTTGCTCTTGATAGAATCCAACTTGCTCTTGATGACAGCCATTTTCTCCTTCAGGCTGTCACGCTCGGCATTGTATTTCTGCTCTTCCTCGCCCCTGAGCCGCACTTGCCGGTCGAGGTTGGCCTGTGTCGTCAAGCGATCATCGGCCTTGCCTGGCAGCAGCTTCTGGTCGCGGTCATAGGCATAGCGTAGTGCGCCCGAGAGCTCGTCAACCATGTCGCAAGCGCCCCGATAGCGTTGAAACGAGAGATTGACGCGGTCGGCATCGTCTCTCACTTTCACACGTCCGTTTTTCTCCTTGCGATACCACTTCCATATGTCGTCATATTGCTGACTGAAGTCCTTCATTTTATCGCGATAGAAGTCGAGGTTTATGCCACCTTCGCTGAAGTCGAGCGAGTTTATAATAATGTCCTTAATAACACGGCTCTCAAGGCTCTGGTTCAGAAAGATATTCTGTATTGTGCGTGGCACGTTCTGGTATTTGTTACTCTCCATAATGGAGAACCGCCGCATGTCGGCGTTGGTCTCTTGCCGGTTGCCGTAAATGATGTCCCGATAAGTGTCGTAGTAGCGTATGATGTTGCTGATGAAATGATTGCCCACCTGCTGGCGTATTTTACTCCATTCGTAATACACGTGCCCTTCCTCATCCATGAAGAATTGGCGGTCATATCCTTGATCGATGAAGCGGAATACGGCTCGGCCCTGACTGCGAAAAACCACAACGCAGAATTTTCCGTTCTCACGCACTACCTCATATATAATATAGCTGTCGGCCATTGGCAGATAGAAGTCATCAAATCCTTTCTGCTCCTTCTGTATGCCGAGCTTTGTCTTGTCGGCATTGTAGAAAAAGAGGATGGCGCGCAGAAGTGTGCTTTTGCCTACGCCTTGTGTGCCTATAAAGTGTACGTTGCCGTCGAGCATCACCTCGGCATAGCGTATATGCGCGCTGTTGATAAATGTGATTTTATTCAGGTATCTCATCTTTCACCTCCTCGTCTATGTTAATGCAGTCTATGATGTGAGTGATATAGCGGAAAGCATTGGTCACCTGATACATTCCTTCATCCTCACTCACGAGTTCGGCGAAGCCCTGGTTGGTCATCGTGGTGGCAAGTGCGAGAAGCTTATCGTGAATCGATGGCTTGTCTTCGCAGATGTCGGCGAGCTTGTCCTTGAGCTCTACATCGCTGCCCACACGCACCTCCATCTGTGCCAGTGTAAACTGAGTGCCTGCACCGAAGGTGGAGTCGTAGCTGGTGAGAAAATCAAGGTAGTCGATCCACACAAATAGTGAGCGAAGTTTGCCCTCGATGACTACTCGCTGTTCGCTACGTGAAAAATAATAGTAGCCGTCACCGCTCTCGAGCTGAAAGTCAATTTGCGAGAAGTAGTCGGCATACTCTTTCTCGTTGTCCTCTATGTCATTATAGATTGCCCTCACTTCTGGCACAATGCTGTTGGCCGAGATAAATTGGCCACGTGAGAGCCGTTTAAATACTTCGCTGGTATATTTCATAATGGTAGGATTATGGGATATTCAAATTGTTGATAGGTGTGGCTCGCTCCTGTAAAGATGAGTTCGTCGGGGTATTGCGAGGCCAATTGCAAGTAGAGAACAAGGCGGTCCTCCAAGTTGGTTTCTACATGAAAGTCGTAGTTTAGCACAAAAGTAAAGAGATCGCTTCCTTGTGCTTTAAACGCATTGAAGAGCTCCTGATGGTTAAAGACGTGCATCGACTCTTGCTGCATCGAGAGGCACGTTTTGTCTATTTGTCCGCTAAGCCGCTTGTTGACGATGGTTTTGTGCTTTAGTTGACGGCGCAGGTTGCTAAGTATTGTCAAAGCCTCATTGCTGTTTTGCAAGTAGGCAACCGACACCTTAGTTGAATAACGTGCGGCAGGCTCCATCCATACGGGGTTGTGGCCCGATAGCACGGCACCGACGTTTGTGCTCTCTTCTATCATAAACTGGTCCTTGAGATATTTCAGGGCGCGCACCTTTCTTACGATGCGGTTCTGGTATTCAATCCGGTTCAGATAGTCGATGATCTGCTTCTGTATGTCGATAAGTGCATGGGCCGACTCACCGAGCCCTACGCTCACGTCATGAACGGTTTGCTGCAAGAGCGCATCCATGGCCGTGCGGAAGAACACCGTCTGCTGGTCGAGCAACTGCTCAGTCTGCTTGATTAGCTCACCTATGTCGCGGCTCTTGCGGTCGAAGTCAACCAGGCGAATCTTCTTAAGCCTGTAATTGGGCTCTTGCTTGTAGGTGTTCTCCACATTGCGTTTCATGTCGATAATGTTGCGGTGTGTAGTCAGGTCGATACTCCGCAATGTGTGTCGTATGTCGCGCAAGAACTGACGGCGCCGCTGGTCGGAGTCTGCTGCTAGATAAGAGTCAATGCTCAGCTGCAGGCGGTCGATATACTGCCTGACCGACTCGACATTAATGTCCTCATTGACTTCCAGCACGTTTTCAAAGAAGTGAAGATAATTGTCGTCGAGCTCCAAGGTATTGTCGGTCTGTACGATCACCCCATGGCTAATAAGGAAACGCAACTTATTCTCATCGCCGTCGAGTGTGTCAACGGCGTCGTCATAGCGTATGGCAACAGTCTTGCGCTTGTTGAACATATCCACAAGCAACTTGCCGCCAGTCTGCAGTCCCCTTATCAGTTCCTTGAGGTTTTTAAAAGCTGGCATGCCCAATATGGTTAAATGTTATTTTGCGAATATCGATAAAATATATCGAATATCAAAGTAAGTAATCATATTTTTACTCAATATTGTCCCAATATCGCCCTATATTTGATAGGTTTTGGGGGATTTAAGTGCACGTATGCAGCGATTTAGATGGCGTCATAAATGTGCTGTTTAGCTCGCTGTGTTGATTATCGATTATTTTGATTTATCGCTGTTTCTTTAGGATTGCACGCATGGTTTTGCCGGGAATGAACTCAGCATCCAGGCAGCTGTCTGTCAGCTGGTTGAATTTGTCCTTGAGGGGCGACGGGCTGAAGGCGGCGATGTAGCCCGCGCCCTCGCGGCAGATGTAGCGCATGTCGCGAAGCTCGCCTATGATTTTATCTACAGCGCATTCGCCGCCAAGCTCCTGCTGGAGGCGCTTGACCATGAGCAGGGCGATGAAGCCGATTGTGAAGTGACTGATGATTAGGTCTTTGCGTTGAAGGCTGTCGGGCTTGATGCTAAGGCCAGTCTGTGGAATTCTGAATAGGCTTTCTATCTCGGAGTTGAAGCGGCTAGTCTTGATGAAGTCGTGGGGGGCTTCCTCCAGGGGGATGATCGTCAGGAGATCAACGGGGTTGTTGCCCGGATTGATGCAGAAGGCCAGCGGCATGCCCTCGGCGTCCATCAGCAGGCCGCACTGCACGATGGGGTTGGACCGGTGCTCCTTCGCGTCGTAGCTGTCGCTGTCGTCCTTCTCGATCTCGAAGTAGTAGTTCGTGCAGTCGTAATAGATGATGCCCGTGTTGCGCTTCCCCGCCTTCTTCGTGTTGCGGTAGAGCTCCTTCTGGATGAACGTGGATTCCTTGGCCATCACGCTGAGGGCCAGGTACACATCCTCGATGGAGGCGTCGGTGCCCGTCACGAAGCTCTTGCTGCTCTCCAGCGTGGCCACCTTCGAGTCCGGACAGAGGACGCGCCCGAAGCACAGCGCCTCCATAATCCCCTCGAGGTCAAACTTGAACCTGTGCCGGGCCTTGATGTCCTTGCATATCCTGCCGATGCCCATCCACTGGAAGAACGGCCTCATCAGCGGTATCATCCCGCCCGTGACCGGGTGCTGCTTCCTTGTGCTGACCCTGGCGGCAGGGTCCAGCTCCACCTTGACCGGCTTCCTGGCCTTCTTGGCCAGCCGCGTGAGCTCGGCGCACCTCGCCTTGGCCCACTCCATGGGGTCGACCCCCGGGTGGGCGGCCTCGATGTCCATGAGCGTGCCAAGCTTCTCGACTATCTCGGTGGAGGTCTTGTCGCCCCTCTTGAGGCGGTAGCTCCTGCATATGTAAACTCTCTTTTCCTTACCGGAACCTTTGTGCTGAAGAAACATGATAGATAATCTTGACCACCACAAAAATGATAAAAAAAATTGAGTCTCACCAAATTAATAGCCAATTATTTACAAAAAAATTTCATTCCAAACTGCCGAAAAGCTTACTTTAATGGGCGCTTGAGACTATGTAGACGGTGTGGATTGATGGCGAGTTGAGCATCTTGGGCATCAGATGAGGGTGTTTTATGGGGAGATTAATGGGTTGTGGTGGTGGGTGGGTTGCAGGGCGTGGTTAAAAGGTGTTAAAAGTGAGGTGGAGGGATGGCCTGTTTATCCAATTCCTACTTTTTGGTAACTGGGGTGGAATGGGGCGGGGGGTTGTGTATTGCTATGGGATGTGGTAAATTTGTAAACAAAAACGACAGAATTATGACTATTGACAAAAATTTTCTCCGCAACAACGACTTTGGTTTGTTGCTTCTACGGTTGACGATAGGTGGACTCATGTTGTTCCACGGTGTGAACAAGCTCATCAATGGTGTGGGCTTCATTAGCGGCATGCTCGAGGGCATGGGGCTGCCTGGCTTCATTGCCTATTTCTCGCTGGCGGCCGAGCTTCTGGGCTCGATTATGATTGTGGCTGGCTTGTGGACGCGCGCGGCTGCCGTGGTGTTTGCCGGCAACATGGCCGTGGCAGTGCTCATGGCTCACCTCGGGAGTATTTTCTCGATCGACCCCGCTACAGGCGGCTGGGCCATTGAGCTGCCCATGCTCTACCTGCTGGGCGCAGTGGTGCTCATCTTCACTGGCGGTGGCAAGTATGCCATCACCCGTGGCGGCCTCCTCGACTGAGCCCGCTCACCGATTGACGGAATCACTGTAAAAACAATGGCTGCTTGCACCATAAGTGCATATTGCGGCTACGGAAAATGAAACAAGGCTGAGGCAGAATCAGAATCTGTCTCAGCCTTGCTATTACACTGCCCGGCCTGGGGCTGAAATGCCTCTAAAGGGCGGGTGTTACGATACTTTTGCGAGAGGCACCGAATCGGCTACTTGCGCAGTTGCTTGGTGGTGCGGGTTGTGCCGTCGGCGTAGCGGGTGACCACGATGTTGATGCCCGGGAATGGCTCATCGCTGGCTACGCCCAGCGTGTTGTAGTAGCGTGTGCTCACGGGCATGCTTGCCTTGGTTGTAGCTACGCCGGTGGGGTTCTCCTTCTCATAGGTGAAGTAGAATCTCACTTGAGCCGGACCAGCCGTGGGGCCTGTGTAGCCGGTGTTGTAGGCATAGCTCACGGTGTCGGCTGTGATGCGCAGCACGTCGCCGTCGATTGTGGCGCCCATCCAGCCCAGCGAAGCCACCTTGCTGAGGTCGAAGCCCTCGCCCATGAGCGTGGGCAGACTGGCAAGCGGCACGCTGTATTTGACATCTGAACCTGAAACCTCACTCTCGACGGTTATCTTGCGGCCATTACCGCTCATGTCAAATTCCAGCATTTCCTCGGGTTGCTTGGAGAGGTCGATGCATGAGAGGTTGTTGCTTGCTGCCGTGAATCGCATGATTTTGGCATTGTTGCTCACATCGAGCGTGGTGAGGTGGTTGCTCGAGCAAAAAAGCTTGGTCAACGACTTCTGCGCGCTCACGTCGATCGAGTCGAGCAGGTTGTTGCTGCAGTCCAGTTCGGTGACGAGGGTGTTCTTGGAGAGGTCGAGGGCCGGCAGCTTGTTGTCGGCGCAATACAGCAGTTTCACCTTGGTGTTGTTGCTCAGGTCGAGCTTGGAGAGGTTGTTGTGGCGGCAGTAGAGGATGTTGAGCGACTTGTTGTGCGAGAGGTCGAGCGAATCGAGCTCGGTGCTGTCGCAGTTGATGCGTTGAAGCGATGTGAGGGGCGACAGGTCGAGCGACTTGAGCGGATTGCCATTGCAATAGAGCTCGGTAAGTGACTTGTTTTTTTGATATATCAAGGGTTGATATCTGGTTGTCTCCGCAGGCAAACGACTGCAGTCGTGTGAGTTTCGACACATCGATCGAAGTGAAATTGTTGCCGGGCAGTCTCAACGTGGTGAGCCGGGTATTGTCGGACACGTCAATCTCGGAGAGATTGTTGCTGCCCAAATCCAAATTTTTGAGCACGGTCATGCCTTTCAAGCTGATGCTCGAGAGGTTGTTGTTGTCCAATACCAGGTATAGCATGCCCGTGCAAGGAGTGATGTTGACGTCGTCAATCTGGTTGTACTGGCAGTAGATGCGCGTCACCTTGGGGTTGTTGCTCAGGTCGAGTTTCTTGATTTTGTTGTAGGGGCACTGAATGGTCATGAGCAGCGTGTTCTTGCTCACGTCGAGCTCGGTGAGGTTGTTCCGGCTCATGTCGAGCCAGGTGAGGGCGGTGAAGTTCTCCACTCCCTTGATTGTCGACACCCCCTTGCCCGTGCAGGTGATGTTTTTCACCTTGGCAATCTCGGCATCGCTCAGGGTGTCGTTCTTGTCGGTGTCAAATTTTGAGGCAATGAAAGCACGGAATGTCGAGTCAGGAAAATTGGTGGCATTGAGCTCCACATCGGCCGCGGCCGTGAGCCAGCTTAGCGACAGCAGCCCTAGTGCTGCAAACTTGAGTGTAAATGAGTAAAAATGCTTCATAGAGACACGGCTCTTTCATTTAAGATTGCTTTGGCCTGTCAAAATTAAGATTATTTTATAGCGGGTGTCCGGACGGTTTTTCCCGCCCGATTCATGGCTTTTCCCCATTGCTTTTGGCAGTCGCAGAAAGTGGACGTGCTGCAATCTAATTTCTTAAAAATCAGGAAAATAAGCGGTTTAAAAAATTGGCCAAATGGCCAATTTTTCGTAACTTTATAGTTGACAATCAGAAAGTTATGATTGAAATTGAACCACTTGACCAAATACGTTCGAACGGTGCGCAAGCACTCGACCGGACCTCAAAATTACAAAAGAAATCTGAGTCCCGC
>OMUK01000139.1 GCA_900314215.1 uncultured Prevotellaceae bacterium | reverse complement strand
TCAACTATAAAGTTACGAAAAATTGGCCATTTGGCCAATTTTTTAAACCGCTTATTTTCCTGATTTTTAAGAAATTAGATTGCAGCGCGCCCACATCCTGCGACTGCCAAAAGCAATGGGGAAAAGCCATGAATCGGGCGGGGAAAACCGTCCGAACGCCCGCTATAAAATAACCTTAATTTTGACAGGCCAAAACAATCTTAAATGAAAGAGCCGTGATACCACCCAAAAATTCCAGGATTTTATAGCGGCAACATGGGAATTATTTAGTAACTTTACACATTAAAACCATCTTTCAAGACGACAACTAATTAAATCAAAAAAAATAAATTAACACAAGCATCATGTCAACCTCACGACGTATACTCACAGCGATAGCTATTGTGCTGCTGGGTGCCACGGTCACCACCCAGGCACAATCCACGTCATCGCAGAGCGACACCACCACCATCCTGCTCGACAATAACACAATCACCGAGAGCAGGATGAACAAGGAGCAAGTGACCAATCCCCTCGAGGCCATCAACGGCCGCGTGGCCGGCCTCACCATCCAGAAGAGCAACAACGGCGTGGCGGCCATGAGCGCCGTGCGCCTGCGCGGCACCACATCGCTCACCGGCGGCAACGACCCGCTTGTGATCATCGACGGCGTGCTGGGCAACCTGTCGACCCTGTCGAGCATCTACCCTGCCGACATCGAGAGCTTCAAGATACTGAGCGACGCCACCGAGACAGCCATGTATGGCAGCCGCGGCGCCAGCGGTGTGATCGAGGTCACGACCAAGAAAGGCTCGGCCGGCGGGGCGCGCGTGAGCTACAACGGCTCGGCTGGCTTCACCTCGGTCTACAAGAATCTCAACATGCTCGGGGCCGACGGCTATCGCAACGAGTGCACCAGCCGCGGGCTCATGCTCATCGACAAGGGCTACAGCACCAACTGGCAGAAGGCCATCGAGCACACCGGCTTTCAGCACGACCACCACGTGGCCTTCTCGGGCGGCAACGCCAGCAACGGCTACCGCGTGGCCCTGGGCTATATCGACCACGAGGGCGTGATTGTGCACGAGCGCACGCGCAACTTCACCAGCAACATGAACATGTACCAGTCGATGTATGGCAACTTACTGCACATCGACGTGGGCATGTTTGGCAACATTCAGAAAAACGCCACTGCCGGCTACGACCAGCAGAAGACCTTCTACAGCGCCGCCACGTGGAACCCCACCTACTACAAGGGCCGCAACGCAAGCGGCGGCTACGACGGCTTCACCTATGCCAACCAAATCACCCACCCGCTGGCACTCATGGACAGCCGCACCAGCGACAAGACCACCCACATGACCACCCATGCCAAGCTCACGTTCAATCTCATGCCGGGGCTCAAGCTCGACCTCTTCGGGGCCTACAGCCACAACGAGGTGGAACGATCGCAATACCTGCCCACCAACATTTGGGCCCACGGCCAGGCCTACCGCGGCACCGACAAGGCCGAGCAGCTCATGGGCAACATCGTGCTCAACTACGTCAAGACGCTCGCCACCGTGCACCACATCGACCTCACCGCCCTGACCTCGGCACAGCGCGACACCTATACCGGTTTCCACACCACAACCACCAACTTCAGCGACAACACACTGGGCTACAACTCGATACAAGCTGGCGCCCTCACCCTGTGGGAAGGCACTGGCAGCTACAAGAGCAAGCCCACCATGGCCTCGGTGATGGGTAAGGCCAGCTACGACTATGCCAGCCGCTACTACCTCACCGCCACCCTGCGTGCCGACGGCTCGTCGAAGTTTGGCGACAACCACAAGTGGGGCTACTTCCCCTCGATATCGGCCAGCTGGGCTGTGACCGGCGAGCCCTGGATGCAAGGGTGCGCCAGCTGGCTCGGCAACCTGAAGCTCAACGTGGGCTACGGCTGGTCGGGCAACCAGGGAGGCATCGACAACTACATGAGCATGAGCATCGTCGAGCCCAGCGCTGTGGTGCCCGTGGGCCAAGAGGCTGCCGTGTCGATGGCCGCGCTGCGCAACGCCAACCCCGACTTGAAGTGGGAAACGCGCAAGACCGTGAACCTGGGCCTGGAGGCCGCCCTGCTCCAGAACCGCATCATCGCCACCCTGGCCTACTACAACTCCAAAACGTGCGACATGCTCTACATGTACGACGTGAGCACACCGCCCTTCCCCTACAAGTACCTGCTGGCCAACCTGGGCAGCATGCGCAACCGCGGCCTTGAGCTCTCGCTGGGCTTCACCCCCGTGCAGACCCGCGACCTGGAGCTCAACATCAACACCAACTGGACTTTTCAGCAAACCAAGCTGCTGAGCCTGAGCGGCAAGTATGGCGACTACGACATCGAGGGCCCGGCCTTCAAAGACATTGCCAGCCTCAACGGCGCCGGCTTCCACGGCGGCTACAACCACATCGTGTATCAAATCGTGGGCCAGCCCCTGGGCGTGTTCTACCTGCCCCACTGCACCGGCCTCAAGAGCAACGGCAAGGGCGGCTACACCTACGAGATTGAAGACCTCGACCACGACGGCAACATCGATATCTCCAACGGCAAAGACCGCCGCGTGTGCGGCCAGGCTATACCCAAGGTGCTCATGGGCACCAACATCTCGCTGCGCTACAAGATGCTCGACATCTCGCTGCAGGTGAACGGCGCCTTTGGCCACAAGATATACAACGGCACCTCGCTCACCTACATGGACATGAACTCGCTGCCCGGCTACAACGTGCTGGCCAAGGCCCCAGAGAGCAACATCATGGACCAGACGGCCACCGACTACTGGCTCGAGAAAGGCGACTACGTGAACTTCGACTACCTCACCGTGGGCATCAACGTGCCCCTGCGCGAGTCGGCCCGCAAGTATGTCAAGAGCCTGCGCGTGGCCCTCACCTGCAACAACCTGGCCACCATCACCAGCTACTCGGGCCTCACCCCCATGATCAACAGCAGCACCGTGGGCAGCACCCTGGGCCTCGACGACAAAAACGTGTATCCCCTGGCGCGCACCTACACCCTGGGCGTGCAACTCACATTCTGACCCCCGCCCCCACAACGCGTGCACTGAAAAACGAACAACCAAAAAAAAATCATATTGCTGAATGAAACGACATATCATCAACCTCGTGCTGGCAGTTGCAGCGACGGCGTGTCTCACCTCGTGCAACGACTTCCTGAAGGAAGACCCCAGTAGCCAACTCAAGGAGGACGAGGCCTATAAAAACGAGACCGAACTCTACCTCAACGCTGTGGCGGCGCTCTACAACAACGTGGGCGGCCACAACGACAGCGAGGGCCTGCAGGGCACGGCACGCGGCGTGTATGACCTGAACGAGTTTACCACCGACGAGGCCATACTGCCCACGCGGGGCGCCGACTGGTACGACGGCGGGCTGTGGCAGAACCTGTTTCGCCACAGCTGGGGCACCGGCACCGACTGCATAGGCGACACGTGGAAGTACCTGTTCAAGTCGATCATCATGTGCAACGCCGGGCTGGAGCACATCGACGCCTATGTGAAGGCACACGGCGAGAGCGACAACACCATCTACTGGCGCTACGAGGCACGGGCACTGCGGGCAATGTTCTACTTCTATGCCATGGACCTCTACGGGCGCCTGCCGCTCTTCACCACGAGCAAGCCCAGCGTGGCCCAGATGCAGCTGCAAGACCGCTCGACCGTGTACAGGCACATCGTGGGCGAGCTGCAAGACTGCGCCAGGCACCTCACCAGCGAGCGCAGCAACTGGCAGGGCAAGTACTATGGCCGCATCAACGCCGCCACCTGCTACTTCCTGCTCGCCAAGCTCATGCTCAACGCCGAGGTGTACTGCGACGACGACTGGACCGACGGTGTGCGCCCCAGCGGCAGCAACATCTACTGCGACATCGACGGCCGCCAGCTCAACGCCTGGCAGGCCACCGAACACTACTGCGACTTGATAGCCGGCATGGGCTACCGCCTCGAAGACGACTACACGGCCAACTTTGCCGTGCACAACGAGAACTCACGCGAAAACATCTTTGTCATACCCATGGACAAATACCTGTACCAGAACCAATTCAAATACCTGTTCCGCTCACGCCACTACAACCACGCCGCTGCCCTGGGCCTCAACGGCGAGAACGGCTCGTGCGCCACCATCGAGGCGATGAAAACCTTCGGCTACGGCACCGACTCGGCCGACGCCCGCCTGGCCATGAGCTACTACTGCGACCAGGTGCACGACCTGAACGGCCGCGTGGTGACCCTCGACGACGGCACGCCGCTCAAGTACTCCCCCTTGGCCGTGAAGCTCGACCTCTCGGGCGACCCGCTGGAGAAAACGGCCGGAGCCCGCATGAAGAAATATGAAGTTGACCCCACGGGCACCAAAGACGGCAACCAGAGCGACAACGACATTGTGCTCTTCCGCTATGCCGACGCGCTGCTCATGCGCGCCGAGGCCATGGTGCGCAATGGCGAGAACGGCGACGAGTACCTCAACATGGTGCGCGCCCGCGTGGGCGAGACCCCGCGCCACGCCACGCTCTCGACGCTACTCGACGAGCGCATGCTCGAGTTCTCGTGGGAGGGCTGGCGCCGCAACGACCTGATACGCTTCGGCCAGTTTACCCGCAGCTATACCGACCGCCCTCAACTGCCCCGTGAGGCCGACGGCTGGACCACGTGCTTCCCCATCCCCGGCGACTTTCTCTCGACCACTGGCGGCAAGCAAAATCCCGGATACTAAACGGCAAGATGCGGCAATGTGGACGTAACAAACCTGTAGGGGGGGGGAGCCGGTCTTGTGCCGGCCCACAACACGGTTTCATCCTATAAAATATAATCACGCTAGCGGGTGGTGAGCATCATGGCAAATCCTCCACCGGCAGCCATGTGCACCTTGACGGGGATGACTGTGGGCACCTCGTTGTCGACAACAAAATCGGTGGCAACGCTCTCGGCCAGGCGACCGTCCTTGAAGAGGATGGCGCTGGCGGCATTGAAACCGGTGAGGTCGAGGGTGATGTCGCGGGCCTGCCAATCGTTCATTCCTGCAATATACCACGTGGAGCCCTTGCGGCGGGCCAGCACCACATAGTGGCCCACGCTGGCCTTGACGACGCGCGTCTCGTCCCATGTGGTGGGAATGCGGCTGATGAAATCGGTGCAGGCTGGCTCCTGCTCATAGCTGGTGGGCGAGTCGCACAGCATGCCCAGCGGAGCCTCAAAGATGACATATTTGGCTATCTCGCGGCTGCGGGTGCCCAGGCTCATGGGCTCGCGGGTGTCGATTTTGAAATCGGCACGGGTGGCATTGCGCATGGCTCCCGGGGTGTAGTCGACGGGGCCCACCACCTGGCGAATGAAGGGGATAACCAGGTCGTTGACCAGCATGTCGCCGTGATAGCTCTTAAATTTAGTGTGCTCGGCGCCCCACACTGCCTCGAAGTTCACCACATTGGGCCAGGTGAACTGCAACCCAGCGGGCGTCATGCAACCGTGGAAGTCGACCATGAGATGATAGCGGGCGCAAGTGGCGGCAGCACGCTGCATGAAGTCGACCACAGGCTGGTCGTTGCGGTTCATGTGGTCGATCTTGAATCCCTTGATACCCATCTCGCTATAGACGCGGCACACCTGCTCCATGTTGCTGTCGAGCGGCCAAGCATCGCTCCACAGCAGGATGCCCACGCCCCGCTGCCGGCCATAGTCGACCAGAGCGGGCAGGTCGACCTCGGGGCGTATCTTGAGCAGATTGAGCGGCACCCCAGGCTCGGTCCAGCCGGCATCAATCAGGATGTAGGGGATGTGATATTGCGAGGCGAAGTCGATGTGATACTTGTAGGTGGCTGTGTTCACGCCGGGCTTGAAGTCGACGCCCTTCAAGCCGTAGCAGTTCCACCACTCCCACGACACCAAGCCTGGCTTAATCCAGCGGGTATCGGCTATCTGGCAACTGTCGGCAAGGCAGGCTGGCACAGTGCTGGTGAGCAACTGGGCATCGCTGTCGGCCACAAGCATCATCTTCCAGGGAAAAGCGCGAGTGCCGCCAGTGCGGGCGATATAGGGCTCGCGCGAGGCCACCATGCGCTGCGTGCCGGTGGCGCCAAGCACACGCTCTTGCCGCGGGTAGCGGGCATAGACCGCGTGCAACCCCGTGCCATCGGCCTGCAGCAGCCATCCGGCATAGTCCACCACGTTGTAGTCGCTCAGCAGCAACCGCTTGCCGCAGGGCAACTCCACGAGCACTTGCGGCGAGAGCAACTGGGCGGTGTCGAGCGTGCTGAATGCCTGATGCTGATACATGCTCTCAAACGAGGTGTACATGTTCTTGGGCATCGGCCCATACCACAGCTGGCTGCCCTTGTCGAGGGCAAAGTGGCTCTCGTCGGCCTGCACTTGCACCTGCCCGGGCAGGCGGGTCACAAAGCGATAGGCCGCGCCGTCGTCAAACACGGCAAACTCCACATCATAGTCGCCACAATGCACCGTGAGGGTGTTGCAGCGGGCACTCACCGCACGCTGGCGGTAGAATGGCGTGTCGCGGTTGATGTTGCGGCTTCCCGTGGTGACCGAGAACTGCGCAATATTGCGGCCCAGCGTGGTGCCGCCCACCGTCATGCTGCACGTGTTGGGACCCGTGAGCATCTGGCCGTCGCTTTTCAGACTGTAAGTGATGGCACCCTGCGCCAGGCCGACATCCACGGCCAGGCGGCCATTGGGCGAGGTCACGCTTTCGGCACCTGCCGTGAGGATAGTGAGCAGCAAAACGATGCTGGAAAAATAACGCTTGATCATGTGAATTGTTTTTAGTCGGGTAAAATTACACTTTTCAATTGGAATTGGCAAATCGCAGCCATGCCGAAACGCACAAAACAATACCGGGCTCACACAATCAATCGATTCCATGAGTCCGGCATATCCTGATATTTTCTAATGTGTTGCTGCTATCTTAGCGGCGGCGACCGCCACTAGCGTTGGTGCCCGAGTTGCCGCTGTTGCTACTGCTCGATGGCGTGCTCAATATCGACGATGCCGGCTGGCTGGAGCGCACGGGTGCCGAAGTGGCACGGTTGGCGTTGCTCGTGCCTGTAGCCTGACGCACGATAGCGCTGCCCGTATTGGCAGGAGTCACAGTGCGTGGCGTGGTGGTGGCAGGACGAGCGGGCGTGGCGGGCGTGGTGCTGGGCCTGGTCACCGAGCCACGTGAAGGCGTGCTGGTGGGAGCTGGCGTGGTGCTGGTGGCATAGCCCGGCCTACGGCCTTGCAGGTTGCTGTTGGCCGACGAGCCATTGCGGCCAGGAGTCACGGTGCGATTGCCATTGCTGCCATTGTTGTAGCCACGGTTGCCGCCACGGTAGTCATTATTGTTGTCGTAGCGGTTGTAGTTGTCGCGTGGTGGCTGGCTGTAGCTGCCGTAGTTGTCGCGTGGTGGCCGCGGGTCGCCCCCACGGAAGTCGTCGCGTGGTGGGTCGACACGGCGCATGCGATAGTGACCGCCGTCGTCGTAATAAGGCATGTAGTAGTAGTTGTTGTAGTAATAATAGGTGTCGCCGCCATAGTAGTAGGGGTAGCCATAAGCCACAACCTCGTCGTAACCCGGATCGGTGACGAACATGCCACACGAACTTGCCCCAAGAGCTATCGCCGTCAAGGCCATCAATATGTAAAGATTCCGTTTCATCGCTTCTTATATTAAATGTTCTTGTTTGTCATTTTGATGCAAATTTAGCACAAAAGTTTAATTCCCGCCAGTCCCCAAACCACTATTTCATATACCAGCAACTTTTTTCTCATCCTCAATCGGCCCACAACGTCGACCTATAGCCACACGCTGGCGTTGCGATAGCCCTACCAAGCGAAATAGGTGCAATTTGTAAGAAAAAAACTTAAAAGATGGTAGGCAGTTTTGCAAGATAGATGTTTTTAAGTAATTTTGTAACACCAATAGGTATAAATTTTTCACTACACAATGAATCAAATCTCTGATCGCATTCAGGCACTGCAGCCATCGGCCACACTGGCCATGTCGCAAAAGAGCAGTGAGCTCAAAGCACAAGGCATCGACGTAATCAACCTCTCGGTGGGTGAACCCGACTTCTTCACCCCGCAACACATCAAGGAAGCTGCCAAGCGCGCTATCGACGACAACTGCACATTCTACACTCCCGTGGGCGGCTACCTCTCGCTGCGCAAAGCGATAAGCGACAAGCTGCAACGCGAGAATGGCGTGTTTTACGCCCCCGAGCAAATCGTGGTGGGCAATGGCGCCAAGCACGAGCTGTGCAATGTGGTGATGAGCATGGTGAATCCCGGCGACGAGGTGATTGTGCCCACGCCGGCCTGGGTGAGCTATGAGCAGATGGTGATACTCGCCGGCGGCACCAATGTGGAGGTGCCCTGCCCCATGGAGCAAGGCTTCAAGATCACGCCCCAGCAGCTCGAGGCTGCCATCACACCCAAGACCAAAATGCTCATCCTGTGCACGCCATCCAACCCCACTGGCGCCGTCTACAGCAAGGGCGAACTGCAAGCTCTGGCCGAGGTGCTCGGCGCGCACCCGGGCGTGCTGGTGCTTGCCGATGAGGTCTATGAGCACATCAACTATGTGGGCGGTCACGAGAGCATTGCGCAATTTCCACAAGTGGCCGGCCGCGTGGCCATCGTCAACGGCGTGTCGAAGGCCTATGCCATGACGGGCTGGCGCATAGGCTATGTGGCCGCCCCGTTGTGGCTGGCCAAGGCTGTGACCAAGCTCCAGGGCCAGTACACCAGCGGCGCCTCGTCGGTAGCCCAGAAGGCTGCCGAGGCTGCCTACAACGGTCCGCAAGACTGCGTGGAAGCCATGCGCACCGCCTTTGAGCGCCGCCGCAACCTCATCGTGAGTCTGCTGCGCGGCATTCCCGGCATGGAGGTGAACATGCCCGACGGCGCCTTCTACGTGTTCCCAAGCGTGACGGCATTCCTGGGCAAGAAGCACAACGGCACGGTGATAAACGATGCCAACGACTTGGCGCTCTACTTGCTCAACGAGGCCCACGTGGCCACAGTGAGCGGCGACGCCTTCGCCTGCCCGGGCCACCTGCGCCTGAGCTATGCCACCGACGACAAGAACATTGTGGGAGCCGTGTCGCGCATTGCCGCCGCACTCAGCCGTCTGGAAGCATGACAATACAATATGCCAGCGACCTGCACCTGGAGTTTCAGCAAAACACCAAGTGGCTCACCGAGCACCCGCTGCAAGTGGCGGGCGACGTGCTTGTGCTTGCTGGCGACATCATCTTGCTGGGCGAGGAAGCGCTCAAGCAGCACCCTTTCTTTGACTGGTGCAGCAGCAACTACCGGCTCACCCTCATCGTGCCCGGCAACCACGAGTACTACAAGGGCGCTCCGGCGCTCGACGACACGCTGCGGGACTACGACCTGCCCCTGCGCCACAATGTGCACTACTGCAACAACCACAGCGTGACCCTAGGCGACACCCAGATATTCCTCACCACGATGTGGTCGAGAATTTCGCCCGAAAATATCGACTGCGTGCAGGCCGGCATGACCGATTTCTACCGCATCATCTACGACGGCGACCTGCTGCTTGCCCAGGACTGCGCTACCGTGCATCGCCGCTGCTTGCGCTGGCTCGACGCCGCCCTGCAGGCATCCACAGCCCGGCACAAGGTGGTGGTGACTCACCACTGCCCCATGATGGTCGAAGACCCAAAATACAAGCCCAACGGACTGACCGAGGCCTTTGTGGTCGACATGAGCGACTTCATCCAGAATCACAGCATCGACCACTGGATCTACGGCCACACCCACTACAACGCCGGCGATGGCATGCAACTGGGCTCCACCACCATGCACTGCAACCAGCTGGGCTACGTGCGCTATGGCGCAGTGCCCGGCTACACCCCCGCCGCCACAATCACCGTGTAAAGGAAGTCCACGCTTCCCTGCCCCGCCCCAACCCGCCTGTAGGGGCCGGTCTTGTGCAGGCCCACGGCAATGTCAGTAAAGATGCGTAAAAATCACAGAATTTTGAGCGCGATGGCGGCGCAAGCCTCGGCGTCGGCCAGGGCGTTGTGATGCTGCGTGAGGTCGTAGCCGCACAACGCGGCGATGGTGTCGAGGCAGTGGTTGGGCACGGTGCCACGCTTCCACTTGCGACGAGAGGCGATGAGCGTGCAGGCAAACGGGTAGTCGGGATACTCCATCTGATAGGTGCGGAACACCGCCTTCAGGCAACGCTCGTCGAAGGCCTTGTTGTGGGCCACCAGCGTGAGTCCCTCGACGCGAGGAGCCACTTGGGCCCACACCTCGGGGAAAATGGGCGCATCGGCGGTATCTTCTTTGACGAGGCCGTGCACCTGGGTGTTGCCCCAGTTATAATAGTTGGGCGTAGGGTGAATCAGGCTGTAGTATTCATCCACGATCTCACCACCACGCACCACGACCACGCCCACCGAGCACACGCTCGTGGGGCTGTAGTTGGCCGTTTCAAAATCTATTGCCGCAAAATCTTGCATAATCCTTTTATTTGGTTTCCACGACGAGCCCATCGGTGATGGTGTGCTCTTTTAAGCCATAAGCCAATGCCTCTGATTTATGTTACAAATATAGCAAATTCATTGCAACGGGCAAACTCCTGGTGTGAAAAAACTCCCCTGGCTGCGGTGGGGTGTTGCAGGCCAGGGGAAAATAAACGTCATGTGTATGTGTGTGTGTGTCACGGTTCACTGGCCGCCGCTGGGTTGCGAGGGCGAGCTAGCACTGGAGTCGAGCATGATATTGAGCAGTGCGCCGGTGTCGCTGGTGTTCAAGTTGTTGCTGCCGTCGAGGTCGGCAAAGACATCGACGGCTTGCATGCCCAGAATCATGTTGTTGAGCACAGTCATATCGGTGATGTTGATCATGCCATCGAGGTTCACATCGCCCACGGGGATGTTCTGCTCCCACACAAAGAAGTAGGAGCTTTGGGCATTGGTGAGATTCTCGATATTGTTCACATGCAGATAGGCTGTGTAGAGAGGTATTTTCAAGCTGCTCTGGAGGTTGGTGAAGAAACCGCTCTTCTCCTCACCTCTCACTGTGCGCTTGCCAAAGACGTAGGCATATCGGGGAGCAAAGGTCATATCACTGGTTTTGCCCGAGAGCAGGTTGCCGCCTCCCGATTTCATGAGGGCGTCGTTGCTCGGGGAGACCGTGCCATCGTCCACAAGGTCAAAAATCATGAGTTTGTTGGCTCCGCAGCTTATCAACACCGGCAAGTTCTTGGGCAGCCACATTCTCATCTTCAGCGTGTCGACACTTGTCGAGAAGAGTGAGCGCCAGCGCTGTATAGTGTGCCTTGCATCGTTTTTCACTTTTAACACCTCATACACGGCCTGCTTTCCATATTGATCTTCGTCGCTGGCAAAGTGTCCCCATGCGTCGTTGGGCAAAACGGCTGTGGTGTAACCGTCGCCATTGGCTGGGGTCACATAGGAGCGGGCGCTGAAGTTTACCGACATGTTGCCATAGGGCGTGGCGTAGTCATAGGTGATGAAATCGGTAATGGCCGTGCCGTCGGCATTGAAGAGCACCATGGGCGCTGTGACGTTTTTCTGGACGTAGAACCATGTGCTGTTGACATTGGAGAAACTGGCACTCTTGCCTAAGACTTTGAAATTCTTGAAGTTGCTGCTGGCTGAGCAGCCCGTGAGGCAACGCACAGCCAAGCTGTTGGTCTTGTAGGCTGACGACAGATAAGCCAAGGGCGATTGCGTGCCCAGCTTCACCGTCGATGCAGTGAGCAGCTTGTTGCTGCTCAAGTCGATGCTTGCCAGCCAGTTGTTTTCCACATCAACCACTTTGAGCTTGGTGCACTTCGACAGGTCGATGCTCTCGATTTTGTTGCTGGAGGCATATAGGCGTTCAAGATTGGTGCATTTTGTGAGGTCGAGTTTTTTCAGTTTCATGCTCGTGCACCACAGTTGGCGCAAGGCGGTGTTGTTGCTCAGGTCGAGCGAGGAAATAGAATTGCTTGAGCAGTTCAACACCTCCAGGTTGGCATTGCTGCTCACGTCGAGCGATGCTATGCTGTTGTTGTTGCAGTACAAAGTCTTGAGTGCAGGGAAACTGCTCAGCTTGAGTATGGTCATGCCATTGTTGCCGCACGACAGGCGGGTGAGCGACATGTTGGCGCCCTGGCTGGTGATGGCCAATATCATGTTGTTGTCGCACGTCACACTCACGTTGTCGCGCAAGAGGATGTCGGTGATCTTGTTGTAGCTGCACACGATGGTAGCGTTGCCCGACTGGTAAAACTGGCCCGCGATGCTGTTGTGCGACACATTCAGGAATGTGGTTGATTTCACCGCGTCTTTCCACTGGGTGAGCTGGTTGCTCGAGAGGTTGATGTGGGCTATCGCGCGGCTGGTGTTGAACGTGAGGCTGGCCAGCTGGTTGTAGCTGGCATCGATGGTGTCGAGCACCGCGTTGCTGCTCAGCCCGTTGAGCGTGGTGAGCTTGTTGCTGTGGCAGTCGAGGTAGGTATAGGAGTCTCTCACATCGAGGCTCGTGAGCTTGTTGCTGTAGCATATGAGCCTCTTCACATAGTTCTTGGGCGTCGTGAGCGAGGTGAGGCCGTTGTTGTTGGCCACAATGGTGGTGAGATTTTTCGAACTGTTGATGGCGAGCGACGTGAGCTTGGGATTATAGGTGATTTTCAACGTGGCCAGGCTGTCGTTGGTGTTCTTGGGCATGGTGATTTTGGCCAGGCTGGAGTTGTTGTTCACATTCAGGCTTACCAGCTTGGTGAAGCCATTCAGGTGAGCTCGGTGAGGCCCGTGCGATTGGCAACGATGGTGCGGAGCGACTTCTCGGCCGTGTAGCTGTCCGATCCCCAATCGATTTTGGTGAGTTTCGGGTTGTTGCTTACGTCG
The DNA here is from genome assembly GCA_900314215.1 of uncultured Prevotellaceae bacterium. GTDB lineage: Bacteria > Bacteroidota > Bacteroidia > Bacteroidales > Muribaculaceae > Sodaliphilus. Next base: position 2,523 of record OMUK01000139.1, on the reverse strand, counting down.
AGATACTCCAGGCACCAAAAGTACTCAATGCCCTTGAGGTTGGTAATGCCCTTGCCGGCAAAGTTGAACGTCTTGGCGGCAGCGTTGTACATCACCTCGTCGTTATAGATGATGTTGCCGAAATGCTGACGCACGTAGGCGCGAAACACCGTGTCGGGGAAATTGGTCTCATTCACAGCCACACTGTAGGGCTTTACAGCCAAGGCCGCAGGTGCAACAGCAAGGAGGGCCAGCGCGCACATGGCGGCGCGGCGCAGTAAATTTTTCTCATTTTCTTGTTATGAATCGTTTTGATTGCTAATGTTTTATGGTCTCGCTGTTTCAATTGAGGAACAAAAAATATCAATTGAGTGACATCGTGCCCGTTTCAAGCAATAAAAATGCGGGCTTTGCACTCGCCCGATTCGTTTGCCGAGATTCGGCCCAGCCACAAGAGCCCGGCGGCAGTAGAGAAGGCTGTGGTTTTTTCAGCAAGAAATGATTAACTTTGCACTCACGATATAACATAGAGCATTTCATCATGAAACAGTTTAAAATATGGCTCGAGGCCGTGAGGCTGCGCACCCTGCCCGTGTCGCTGAGCGGCGTGCTCATCGCCCTGGGCCTGGCCAAGTGGAACGGCTCCTTCCGCCTGGCTCCCGCAATATTGTGCCTCGTCTTTGCCCTGATGGCGCAAATCGTGTCGAATTTTGGAAATGAGTATTTCGATTTCAAGAGCGGTGCCGACAAGAAGGGGCGCGCGGGCTTCAGGCGCGGCGTGACCGAGGGCGACATCAAGCCCGAGACCATGCGCCGCGTCATGATAGCGCTGCTGGCCGCCACCTGCGTGGTGGGCCTGGCGATGCTCGCCTGGGTGGAACCGGGCTACAACTACAACAACTGGCTCATGCTCATCGTGGTGGGCGTGCTGGTGGCCATCTTCGCCCTGGCCTACAGCGCTGGCCCATACCCCCTGAGCTATCATGCCCTGGGCGAAGTCACGGTGTTTGTGTTCTACGGCCTGGTGCCCGTGATTTTCACCTACTATGTGGTGACAGGCAGTTTCAACCCCTTTGCCATCATGGCCGGCATTGCCATAGGCTTCATGGGCGTGAACGTGCTGCTGGTCAACAACTACCGCGACGTCGACGACGACCGCGAGGCCGGCAAGCGCACATCGGTGGTGGTGTTTGGCCGCCCGGCCGCCAGCCTGGCCTACTTGTGCAATGGCTTCCTGGCCATCGCCATCCTGACTGTGCTGTGGCTGCGCATGTACTACACCATGCCCCTGTGGACCCTGCTCGCCCCGCTGGTCTACATCAACCTGCACTTCTACACCTGGATGCGCCTGCGCCGCAGCGAGGGCTCAGCCCTCAACCCCCTGCTCGGCGCCACCGCCCGCAACATGCTCATCTTCACCCTCCTGCTCCTCATCCCCCTCGTGCTCTACTCCTGAACACCCACAAGCCACTTTCCTCATTGTGAAATCATTAATCCATACCGAAAATGACCTATTCCACAATATCACACGAAGTTACCGAAGAAGACAAGATGGGCGCATGGAAAGATGAATATGGCGTGGTATATTCCAAGGATGGAAAGAAACTATTGAAATGTGCTAAAAGAGATTTAACAACCCCTGACTTTGACAGTTATCTAATGCATTTTTGGGGATATGCCTGATTTACAGTAGATAAGCGATTTTTGTATGCTTGTTTTGGGTGACCCACAGTTAAATTTTGTAAACTTGTGGCATGCTTATCCGTCGCAAACCAAACAAAAGTGGTTCGTTCAGTGTCCAGGTCCTTGACAAAAGGGTGGGCGTAACATCTTGCTGCATCCATTCGGTTCGTCAAAAGACGAGGCGAAGTTGAGCGAGCTGGAGCGTCAGGCAACAGACTACATCAACCGATTTGGAGGCCAGGGCATGCTGGATTTTGACAGTGGCATGTCGCCTTCTCCTAAAGAGGAAGCCGACTCGTTCTTCAGCCGCATTGTTGATATCAGGTATGATGCGCCGCACATAATTCTTGGCAGGGTCTATGACGGCGTTGGATTCGGCGCAATAGGGGATAGCCGCTCAGGTGAAAAATATAGGGAACGGACGTTTCAGCCCCGCCGAAGCCAAAACCAGCAAAGTTTACGTGCAAAATCAGTTCCCGCAAGCCCCGCCAGGGGCGCTGCCACACTGTGGCACTGTATTGTGTGGGTGATAGCTCTGCCACCCCTACGGGGCTTGCCTGGGTGGGGATGACCGCGGTTGCAGGGGTTGCGCGCTATCGCGCTCCACCGCCTGCCTAAATGCTGCCGCCCACCGCGTGGGCTGCCTGCACGATTCAACGCCTTGCCGCACTCCACCGCTTGGCTAAATGCTGCCACACCACATCGCATCTACACCACGACATTACCACTACTGCGGCGGGCGCGATATATCGCGCCCCTACAACATCTATAAACCATTGATTCCAACACACTTATTGCCAGCGGCTAATCGAGTAGGAGGTAAACACTAGTCATAGGTGCTTATCTCCTACTTTCGTGTTT
>OMUK01000063.1 GCA_900314215.1 uncultured Prevotellaceae bacterium | reverse complement strand
GCGGGACTCAGATTTCTTTTGTAATTTTGAGGTCCGGTCGAGTGCTTGCGCACCGTTCGAACGTATTTGGTCAAGTGGTTCAATTTCAATCATAACTTTCTGATTGTCAACTATAAAGTTACGAAAAATTGGCCATTTGGCCAATTTTTTAAACCGCTTATTTTCCTGATTTTTAAGAAATTAGATTGCAGCGCGCCCACATCCTGCGACTGCCAAAAGCAATGGGGAAAAGCCATGAATCGGGCGGGGAAAACCGTCCGAACGCCCGCTATAAAATAACCTTAATTTTGACAGGCCAAAGCAATCTTAAATGAAAGAGCCGTGCCTGTATCTTTTATTTCTTTGAAATTTATTTTGAAATTTAATTGCAATTTTTTATTTTTGCAACTCATATTGTTTTGCTTACAATATAGCTTGCATTCAAAAAAAAAATAGAATAGTTTATAATAATACAACAGATTTAGTTTATGAATAAATTTTTACTGTCTTTAGCACTGTGCTCGCTATGCTTGAGCGGAGCACAGGCCCAGACGCTGCTCGACGAGGATTTCGAGACCAGCAGCACCGAGAGTTATTCGCGCCCCGTCACCAAGGGCAGCGGATGGACGACAATCGACAGCTATAGTGGGTCGACCTTGCACTACAACTGGGTCAACACTTATAGCGAGAAAGGCGTGGTCGACGGCAGCAAGCATGCTGCATCGTGCGACGGAGCCCTCTTCACAAGCGCCACCGATGGCAAGGGGCCGCGTGAGGAGATACTGCTCTCGCCCGAGTTGAACCTCGACAACACCTACCAGCTCAAGTTTGACTGGAAGGTGGGTCCCATGGCCTCGATGACCGACTCAAAATACGACCTGCAGGTGCGTGTGGTTGAGAACGACGACCTGGCCAACGCCACCACCGTGTTCTCGATCCAAGACCAGAACTTGCTCAAGGAGAGCGGCGTGCTTACCTATCCCATCACCACTTGGGACCCCCACACCTCGGAGGTTGACCTGAGCTACTTCAAGGGCAAGAAAGTGAAGCTGGCCTTCGTTTACAAGATGCTCAACCCCATTGCCAACATTGCCTATATCGACAATGTGACGGTGAAGCAGTTCACGCCGCCCACGCAGCCCGTGCCCGTGCTCAGCAACAACACCTACAAGTTCCCCGCCATGTATATAGGCGAGAAATTCTACACCACCGTGTTCTCCCTCACCAACCAGGGAACCAGCGGGCTGAAGGTGACTGGCATCGACCTGCCGCAGGGCGTGACCACCACGTGGGACTACAGCAGCGTCAACCTCGACAAGTATGAGAGCACCAGCTTCCAACTGGCCTACACCGCATCGCTCACCTCACCCACCACGGGCAACGCCGTGATACACACCAACGGCGGCGACGTGACCGTGGCCTTGAGTGCCGAAAAGATGGTGGTGCCCGACGGCTATCAGCTGGAGAGCTTCAACGACTACTTCCCGCCGGCCGGATGGAAAAACAACGGCTGGAGAAAGAACGCTCGCGCCCTTGAGGGCGACGGCTCGGCCTATGGCACAGCAAGCTACAGCGACGCCTATCTCACCACGCCCCGCCTCGACCTCACCAAGGGCGGCAAGCTCATCTTCACCTATCTGAACAATTTCACCAGCGAGGACGGCTCTACCTATCAGACCAACGACTTCAAGGTCGACGTGTCCTACGACGCCGGCAAGACCTGGACCACCAAGTGGACCTACGACTACAAGCGCGGCGGCATGGACGCCATGGACACCGCCAGCGTAGACCTGGGCGAGGGCACCGACAGCTCCTATGTGCGCTTTGTCAACACGGCAGTCGAGTATGACTCCGAGACCGGCGCCGGCGAGTTTGCCGACATCTATGTCGACCGCGTGCTGCTGCCCAACGTGTACGGCGTCGACGGCGTGCCCGGCGCAGCCACCCTCGTGGAGCCTGCCGACAGCGCTACCGAGGTGCTTCCCAAGAACATCACTCTCTCGTGGGGTCCCGCACAGTTTGCCGAGGGCTACCGCCTGAGCGTGGGTAGCAACGACGAGGCCAACAACCTGATCAACAACCTCGACCTGGGCGACAAGCTCACCTATACTATACTCGCGGCCGACTACTCGACCCAATACAAGTGGAAAGTGGTGCCCTACAACAGCGTGGGCTCGGCAACCGACGTGCCCGTGTGGCACTTCACCACCCAGGCCGATGCCTCGGTCAAAGACTTCCCCTATGTGCAAGACTTCACCAGCGGCAACATCCCCACTGGCTGGACACTCACCGCTGCAGCATCCTACAACCGCAAGTGGTATATCAACACCTACTATCCCTACAAGTTTGGCGCCATCACCTCCAATGCCCTCACCTCGGGCTACCTGGGCGGCAAGAACGAGGAGAACTCGGTGACCACTCAAGAATTCACCCTGCCTGCCGACAAGGTAATCATGGCCTCGTGGGTGTGGACCAACGTGCACCCCAGCAACGCCCAAGTAGACCTCAACGACAGCAAGAAGAAGCAGAACGTTGATCCCAACAACGGCGTGAGCGCAGGCTACTTCCAGATCTACGCCGACGGCGAGTGGAAAGACCTGGCCTATATCTCGGAGACCGGCGACGATGCAGCCTACTGGAAGAGCGAGCAAGTGAACCTGAGCGCCTATGCCGGCAAGACGGTGCAGTTCCGCTGGGTACACAAGACCTTCGACAACTACTACAGCGACGGCGGCACCAGCGTGGCACACTTCGAACTCGAAGCCTCGCAAGCCGACAAGGCCACCTTCAACCAGACGGTGTGGAACGCCGGCAAGGTGAACTACAACAAGTCGCGCAACTCGGGCGAGGTGTTCACCATCCTCAACAAGGGCACCAACGCGCTCAAGATCAAGTCGGTAGAATTTGCCAACCCCAACTTCACCAGCTCGCTGAAGGCTGGCGACGAGATTGCCTCGGGCGCATCCAAGAACTTCAGCCTGCAATTCGACGCACTGGGCACGGCAGCTAGCCTGACCGACAACATGACAGTGACCTTCGAATCGGGCTACCAGGTGGCACTGCCCGTGAGCGGCACCGCACTGGCCTCCAACCAGCTCTACTACGGCTTTGAGGACAACGCCCTCGACTACTCGTGGAAGCAAGACTTCACCATGATCGATGCCGACAACGTGGCCAACGAGTCGTTTACCTACTACCTCACCACCACCGAGAAGAACGGCGAAAAATATGCCTACACCCAGGCATGGCTCAACAACCCGCTCACCACGGCTCACGAGGGCGTGGGCGTGTTGCTCACCGGCACTCCAGTGAGTGGCACTGCCGACGACTGGCTCATCAGCAAGCCCATCGTGGCAACCGAGTCGACCACATTTGACTTCTATGTGCGCAACCTGGAGCAGACCAACAGCGTGCTGCCCGCCGGCATGAACCACGTGACGGTGCTCGTGAGCACCACTGGCAATGCCTCGACGGCATCGTTCGACCAGACGGTACTCGCCAACCAAGAGGTGCCTTACCTCGATCCTAACACTTGGCAGCACTACACGGCCGACCTGAGCGGCTTTGCAGGCAAGACCATCTATGTGGCACTGCGTCACACCACCGAGGCCGAGGGCGTGATGGAAGCCTTCTACGACGACTTCACCTTCAACAACATCGGCACTACCTCGGGCGTGAATACCGTGACCATCGCCACCATAGCCAGCGATGCCCTCGTGCAAGTCTACACCACCGACGGCCGCATGGTGGCCAGTGGCCAAGGCACCCAAGTGCTCGACAATGTGGACAAGGGCCTCTACATCGTGCGCGTGGCACAAGGCGACACCGTGAAGGCCCTGAAGTACATGAAGAAATAATCGATTCTGACCGGGAAGGCAATGGGAGCAAGACTGCAAAGATGCAGGTCCCCATTGCCTTCTTTTTTAAACCATAATCTTACTGCACATCTCACAAGAAACAATGAAAAAAACAATTATACTCATGCTGTTGCTTGCACTCTTGCCCGCAGCTGTGGCAGGCGCCCAGAAGCGCGACAAGACCCTCACCGTGAGGGTGACAGCAACCACTGGAGAAAATCTTGCCGGGCAGACGGTCGACATACACCAGACCGACTACTCGCTGAGCTACGGCACCGTCAAGCTCGACTCTAGTGGACAATGCCAGGTGAAAGCCTACGCCGGCAACCACAGCGTGAGCGTGACACGTGCCGGCTACTACACGGCATCGACCACATTCAACCTCACGAGCGACACCACCGTGGCGCTCACCCTCAACGTGGAGGTGACCACGCCCTTCTCGCTCACGCCCACCGTCGTGCACGACGCCATGACGGGCAAGAACGCCATCGACCTGACGTGGAATGTGGAGAAGCCCGTGTTTGAAGACGACTTCGAGAGCTACGACGCCTTTGCCACCACCTTCGGCGAGTGGACGGGCATCGATGGCGACAAACTGGCCGCCGCGCCGCTCGTGGGCTCCTACCCCAACCGCGGCGTGCTGCAATATGCCCAAATCATCAACCCGCTCAAGGTCGACCCCACCTGGTGGTACAGCTACCCCGTGCTGCGCCCCCGCTCGGGCAACCAGTATGTGGGCTTTACGCGCACCAATAGCGGCGCTGCCAACGACGACTGGCTCATCTCGCCTGCCGTGACGCTGGGCAACGAGAACAACCTCACCTTCTATGCCAAGGCTGCCGATGCCTCGCCCGAGCGCTTCCAGGTCTATATCACCGAGAAGGTCGACAACCCCCAGCAGGCCGACTTCACGCGGCTCGACGCCGGCAACTATGAGCAGGTCGACTACAAGCAGTGGCACCTCATGAAATACAGCCTTGCCGCCTATGCCGGCAAGACCATCAAGTTTGCCCTGCGCTATATAGGCGACTACAACACGCTGGGCTCATTCATGCTCATGATCGACGACGTGAGAATAGGCCAGGACGAGACCACCCAGACAGCGCCTGCCAAGGCAGCCAAGGCCACGCGGGCCCAGCGCTCGCCACGCAACCCGCTTGAAAGCTTCGACATCTATCTCGACGGCACCCAGGTGGGCAGCACCGACGGCTACTCCTATACCATCGCCGACGTTGCCACCGGCGAGCACACGGTGGGCGTAATGGCCACCTACACCGGAGCGCAGAGCGACATGGCCACTGCCCAGGTGAACATTGCAGGCGACAACGCCAGCGTGAGATTCAACGTCACTGCCAATAGCAAGCGCACGCCCGATGGCGAGACCCTCAACCTGGTGAACACCAGCACGGGCGACGCTATCGCAGCCACCGTGGCCCAGGGCGCCGTGACAATACCCTCGCTGCCCCACGGCACCTATGCCGCCAATATCGCCGAGGGAGCCTTCAACGCCTTCTCGCAAACCTACACTGTGAATGCCGACACCACCTATGATATCGCACTCACCGACAAGGTGCGCGCCCCCTACAACATCACGGCCGACATCGCCAACAACGCCGAGGGCGGCAGCACCGTGACACTGCGCTGGAACCAGGACCTGGCCTTCAGCGACAGCTTTGAGGACTACGCCGACTTTGCCACCGGCACCTTCGGCAAGTGGACCTCGATCGACCTCGACCAGCACCCTGTGTACCCCATCTCGCTGAATGGCTCCATCATCAGCTTCCCAGGCTCGGGCACGCAGCAGAATCCCACGGCACTGGCCCCCATCGTGTTTAACCCCTACACCACCGTGCCAGCCATGATGCCCACCGACCAGGCCATGAAGCCTGTGACTGGCAACAAGGAGATCCTCTTCTTCTCGCCTCAGCAATACACGGCCAACAAGTGGCTCATCTCGCCCGAGCTCAACGTGCGCGACGGCTACGAGCTCTCGGTAGTGGCTAAGTCCTACAGCGACGCCTATCCCGAGCAACTCGAGTTTGCCGTCTCGACCGAGGGCGCCGAGCCCGCCAACTTCACCGTGATATCTAAGGCCGAGAACATGCCCGCCTCGCAGTGGACCAAGTATAGCACCAGCCTCTCGGCCTATGCCGGCAAGACCGTGCGCTTGGGCATTCACTACTGCACCTACGATGGCTTCTTCGCCCAGCTCGACGACTTCACCGTGGGCCCAGCCGATGGCGAGCAGACCTATATCGACTATGGCAACGTGGTGCGCTACGACATCTATCTCGACGGCACACTGGTAGCCCACAGCGACTCATCGAGCTGCGTGCTCACCGGCGTGAGCGACGGCAACCACACCGTGGGCATCCAAGCCATCTACAAGAATGCCACGAGCGACATCACCTATTACCAAATCACCGTGTCGGGCATCAACCAAGTCACGCTGCAGGCACAGCCTCAAGGACCCGCCCTCTACTACAACCTGCAAGGTCAGCGTGTGGACGGCCGCCAGCGTGGCATTGTAATCAAGAAACAAGGCAACAACGCCAGTAAAATATTGCGATAAATGAAACGTGTATTTTCCATTATCATCCTGATTCTGGCTGTGACAATGGCAGCCAGCGCTCAACTCAAGGCGCTCTCGTCGACCCAGCGCATAGTGGGCTATGTGACGGGCGACGTCATCAACACCAACAATGTGGGCACTGGCCATGCCGGCACCCAAGCAGTGGGCGCCGTCGTCACCGCCGACATGCTGGAGCCCTATGTGGGCTGCAAGATTGTGGGCATGCGTTTTGCCCTGAGCACCGCGGCGCAGACCAGCCGCATCTTCATACGCCCCATCGGCGCCGACGGCTATCTAGCCAGCGCCGACTCGGTGACCCAGAGCGTGTGGCACCCCCGCGCCGGGTGGAACGAGGTGATGCTCAACGGCGTGAAAGGCTACACCGTGCGGTCGGGCGAGAGCCTCTTCTTCGGCTTCGACGAGACCGAGACCACCGACCAGGTGTCGGCGGGCACTGGCAACCTGGCCACTGCCACGGGCTCGCAGCCCTACGGATTTGTCGTCTTTGGCAACTTCGGCTCGGGCGAGGGCCTCTATGCCATCAATGGCAAGGGGCTGCTGTGTGTGCAGCTCATCGTCGACGTGTCGTCGTGGCCCAGCAAGGCACTGGCCTTCACCGCCATGACCAACGGCTACCAATACAAGCAGCCGGGCGACGTCATCGACTTCTTTGCCGAGTATCAGAATTTAGGCCGCGACACCATCAATAGTTACACCATCAACTACAGCATCGACGACAAGGTGCTTGAGCGCCACGACACAACCGACGTGGTGGCAAGCGGCGCCAGCTCGTCGATAGAGCGCATATTCAACCTGCCCACCGACCTGGCTTCGGGCCAGCATGTGCTGCGCGTGTATATCTCCAAAGCCGATGGCCAAGAGCTGAGCGAGCAGCCCAGCATCGCCGACACCTTCTGCGTATACCGCGAGAAGTTTGACCGACAAATGACCTACCTGGAGCAGTATGCCGACGCCCAGTCGGCCTACACGGCTGGCTGCTTCGACGCCATGCAATCGGCCGTGACGGCGATGAAAGGCAGTGTGGCCTACGTCAACGTCTATCGCGACGGCAACCCGCTGGCATGCAACGAGGCCAGCAGCCTGAGCCAGGACTACGCCTACACCTATCCCAGCTTCACGATGGACCGCTCCTACTACCCAGGCGAGGCTCATGTGGCCTACGACCTCAACAACTATGTGCTCGTTGCGCCCTCGCTTGTGGCCGGCATGATGCAAGAGCTGCTGCAGGATGAGCACCGCAACCCGGCCTTTGCCCAGCTCAGCATCGACCCGAAATATGATGCCACAACCCGCAACCTCACCTTGACGGTGAGCGGCACCACCACCAGCGAGGCCCACGCCATATTTGGCGACCTGGCCCTCACGCTCATGCTCACCGAGGATAGCGTGGTATCGCCCCAGGTGGTGTATAACGCGTCGACCCAGACTGCCAGCACCGTGCGGCAGTACACCCACAACCACGTGCTGCGCTCGATCATCACAGCCACACGCGGCGACAAGCTGCAGCTCGATGGCAACACATTCACCGCCACCTATAGAGTCGCCCTGCCACAGAGCGTCGATCCCGCTCATGCCACAGTGGTGGGCTTGGTGACCCGCTACGTCGACCCGTCGGCCCCCATTGGCATCAAGCGCATGGACGTGCTCAACGCCAATGCCGTGTCGCTCAAGAATGCCGCTTCGGGAGTGACCACAGTGCGCACTGCCACCCAGTCGAAGCCCGTGTACTACCGGCTCGACGGCACCCAGGTGAGCCCCGATGAGGCACAGCATGGCATCTTCATCGTGCGCTACGGCGATGGGACTGTGAAGAAAATCATGCGATAAACGAAACGTCAATTCATATTATATTATTAATCCCTAAGTTTAAAGTATATAGCTTATGAAACAGACCAAACTACTGATTGTGTTGTTTCTGACCATCTTGGGGCTGTCGCCGGCCTATGCTGGCGTGGTGAGCCCCTACAAGGTCGATTTCAACACCGCGATTTCAACGAGCTCCCACGACTTTGCTGTCGCAAGCGGATGGGGGCATATCGTAAGCTCTTATTTCGATGAGGACACTTACGATAATCTGTATCCCACCTATACCTATAGCAGCACAGCCGGCCGCGACGGCTCGGGTGCGCTCAAGGTATCGGACCAGAAGTATGTGGGCAGTGGCTATGGCGAAAGCCCCACTACCGACCTGCTTGTGACCCCTGCCATCACTGGCAAGGCATCGATCTATGTAAAGAAGACCGCCAGCAGCGGCACTGTGAAATTCTACACCGTGACCACCAACAGCGACGGCAGCTTCTCTACTGGCTCTGTCATCACCGTGACACTGCCCGAGTTATCGACCAGCGACTATGTGAAAGTCGACATCCCAAGCCAGAGCAATGCCCACATCGGCATCTATGGCAGCAATGTGTGGCTCGACGACTTTGAGGCCGACTCGGTGACCATCGAGCAGACCCGCAAGTTGAAGCTGTCGAGTGTTACCAATGTGCTCTATCGCGGCTCGACCCGAGGCGAGGAGGACGTTGACGCTAGCGGCTACTTCGGCATCAAGTTCAAGGTGACGCTCGTCAACTCGGGCGACGTCGACTTCCTGCCCACCGACAGCGACTTCTCGATCAGCATCTACAACTACACCCAGAAGGCTGTGGTGGCCACCGTGCCCGTGACCCAGAAGCTGGCAGCCGGCGACACGCTCACCGACTATGAAGTGGTGGCACAGGTGCCCTATGCAAGCTATCCAAGCCGCAACCGCTACGACGTGCAAGAAAACGTGGGCGGCACCTCGACCTATGGCTACTGGATTGAGCCCGTGGCCTACAAGCCAGTGCCTCACGTTGCCGATAGCGAAGGCACCGTCGACTCGGGCACCACGCAGGCCTTTGGCATGATATCGCAGCCCACCACCAAGAGCTACACCCTCTCCAACCGTGGCGCAGCTCCCATGACGTTTGCCTCGATCGATGTGCCCGATGGCTTCACCACCACCCTCAATGCAGCCGACACCATCGCCGCTCACGAGAGCAAGACCTTCGCCATCACTGCCACCACCGCCACTACCGGCGTGCACACCGGCAACCTGGTGATGAAGTTTAACGGTGCCAACGACTTTGTGCTGCCTCTCACGGCCACAGTGCTCGACACCACCAAGTTCTTCATCAACTTTGAGGACGGCAAGTTCCCGCAAGGATTCATTGTGGGCAAGAACTGGGAAGTGAAACAACGCGACTACCTCTCGTCGGACAATGCCTACATGGCTTCGTCGAGTCTTGTAGATGACACCAAGCTCATCACCCCATTGCTCAAGGTCGCCGAGGGCGAGAAGATGAGTGTGGATGTTGCCAAGACCGGCTACACCAGCACCTACTCGCACCTGAATGTGTACTACTCGGCCGACCGCAAGAATTGGACACTGGCCCGCGCCATTGCCAACTCTGAGCTCGCCTCGACCCGCGGCGTCAGCAGCTACTTCTACGGCGCACTCAAGAACTTTGTGATCGACAGCATCCCTGCCGGCAACTACTACATCGCCTTTGAGGCAGGCTATGCCTCGGTCGACAACATCTACGGCTTTGAGCGTGTCGACGTTGACCACGATGTGTATTACACCGCCGTTGACATGCCAGCAACCGGCACCGTCAACAACGAGTACACCGCCACAGCAACTGTCAAGAACAACAACAATAAGCCTGAGGCTGCTGGCAGCTACAGCGTGGAGCTCGAGCTGGGCGGCAAGACCATGGCTACTGCCGAGGCTCCTGCTATGGCAGCCGACACCACCATGGCCTTTACCTTTGCCTTCACTCCTCACGAGGCTGGCACTTATCCTGCCGTGATCGTGTATAAGAGCGGCGACTATGTGGTAGCAAGCGACACTGTCGAGGTTACCATTGGCGCCGAGTCGGCAAGCACCGTGGTGCAAGTGGGCAATGTGGCTGGTGCAAGCACCGACTACGCCACGCCTATCAATGTGTATTACAAGTACAGTGTATCCGACGTCATCTACACCCAGAAGCTACTCGAGGCCGCTGGCGTGAAGAAGGGTGACAAGATTGTGAACGTGAGCTTCAAGGGCTACAACACCGCTGGCGAGGTTTCGACCGACGTGCAGGCCTGGATTGGCAACACTGCCGACACAGCCTATGTATCGGACTACACCGTTCCCGACACCACCACGCTCACCAAGATTGCCAACAAGAACTACACCGTTCCTGTGATTGGCTCCAGCAGCGACCACCAGGTGATGCTGAGCATCGACATCCCCGAGGGCTTCGTCTACAACGGCGAGAGCATCAAGATGGTGACTGGCTCTGCAATCACCACTGCCTACAAGCGTGCCTACTTTGAGTACTCCAACGAGAACCCCATTGGCTACAGCAAGCGCGGCGACTCTAAGTTTGAGTGGAACACAGCCACTACCACAAGCTACATGCCAGTGCCCTACTTCACCATCGAGAAGCAGCCTGCTACCCTGAGCGGCACAGTGACCAGCGCTGCTGGCCCAGTGAGCAACGCCAAGGTGGAGCTGCGCAACGGCGACGTGCTCTACAGCGCCCAGTCGGGTGCCGATGGCACCTACTCGATGACTGTGGTGCAATATGGCAAGAAGTATGCGATGACCGTCACTGCCGATGGCTATCAGCCCTACACCGACTCGGTGGCCTTCGACTCGCTCAATATTGTGAAGAATGTGGTGCTCACCCTCGCTCCCGATACCATCGTGGTGCCCGAGAGTGGCTGGACCACCTATAGCAACACCCACGCTATCGCCATTGGCGACAACACCAATGCTGCCTTCACGGTATATGCTGTGACAAGCGTGACTGGTGAGGGCGCCGTGATTAGCGCCTACGACCGCGCCCAGGGAATCCCTGCTGGCACTGGTGTGCTCATCAACGCTCCAGCCGGCACCTACGTCTTTGAGCGCCAGGCTGCAACGAGCGCCAGCGGCGCTCCTGCCAAGGCTGAGGAAACCGTGACCAACCTGCTCACGCCCACATTGACCGCTGCCTATGTGACCACTGGCACCGACAATGCCTATGTGCTTGACCAGAACACCTCGGGCGTGAATGGCTTCCGCAAGGCCGATGCCGGCGAGACTGTAGAGGCCTACAAGGCTTACCTGGTGGTAACTGGCACCGAAGTTGCCGACTTCTACCCATTGACCACTACCACAGTGCCCACGGGCATCGACGAGGTGAACACCACGGCCAAGAGCCTGGATGTGAACCAGCCCATGTATGACCTCAACGGCCGCCGTGTAGGCGCCGACTACAAGGGTGTAGTTGTGCAAAAGGGTCTGAAGGTATTGCGCAAGTAATGCACTTCGCTCTTAGCCGTCTTGCCACGCACTCGCAGGCAAGCAGGCACCCATAATCAACCTAAGGGGGCTGTGTCATGATTGTGACACAGCCCCCTTATTTTTTGTGTGTAAAAATTTTGGGGGAAAAGCGTAACCATCCGAAATGAGCCGACTTTTTGAAGCCTTTTTTGACTGCGAACTTTGCGGCCAAAAAAGGCTATGTTTAATTTGAACGAGAACAACCGGTT
>OMUK01000021.1 GCA_900314215.1 uncultured Prevotellaceae bacterium | reverse complement strand
GGGTCGATGAAGTAGCGGTCCATCCACTTGGCCGACCACTGCATGAAGCGGTATAGCGGGTGATTGAAGAGATGTTGCTTACTGGTGTGCATAATCTAAAATTACTTGGGTGCAAGATAGTAACTATTGCAGAATCATGCAACAGTCGTGCCACAATTATCATGTGCAACACGACCTATCCAAGCAACGGGTTCAGCCTTTTTTTTACGACCATGCGGTGGGTGCCCTGCGCTGTGGCTCTTTACGGGATAACGAAAACCATAAAAACCATAAAAACTTTTCTCTCGTAGTTCTCGGCTCGCTCTAGGTCAACCGGGATAACGACAACCATAAAAACCATAAAAACTTTTCTCTCGTAGTTCTCGGCTCGCTCTAGGTCAACCGGGATAACGACAACCATAAAAACCATAAAAACTTTTCTCTCGTAGTTCTCGGCTCGCTCTAGGTCAACCGGGATAACGACAACCATAAAAACCATAAAAACTTTTGGGGGGCTACTTGGGCATTTGGCAGGGGCGGAATCACTTTCCTCAATGTTTCCAAAAACAGCAGAAAAGTGTTCCTTCACACGAAACACGGGGTTGCATTTAACAATTCAAAAACTTATTTATCAATATTTTGACGTATTAATTTTGCCCAATTCAACCCGGCTTCTATCTTTGCAATAAGTTTTTTCATAGGATTAGATTTTTAAGGTTAATGTTTATACGGGCGTTGTGAAACGGCCGTATTTTTTTGTGTCTTCTTCTCCCCCCCTACTCATTTCAAATATTGCTTGAAAAAGGCCCAGATGGCCTCGCCGGTGTCCATGTCCTTGCTGTGCCAGCTGTGGCGGGCGCCCACTACCTCGTCGAGCCACACCTGGCAGCCGCCCGTGCCGCCGGTGTAGCGATGGCGCACGATGTAGTGGCCATTGGCAGAATTCTTGCCGGCAATGGTGTCGGGCTTCTCGATCGCGGTGCAGCGGTCGCGGGCCACCCAGTAGCCTATCGAGAGGTCGAGAGGCAAGTAGGCGCCCCAGCCGTCGCGGTTGGCCATGTCGCCCGCCCAGCGGCTGGTCTTGTCGGCAGTGCCATGTATCTCGTAGATGGGGATGGGCTTGGGAGCGTCGTATTTCTCATAAACCCAGGCCAGGGTGATGCCCGAAACCGGGGCCAGCGCGCTAAACACGTCCTGCCCCTGATAGGCCAGCAGGTAGCACATGTCGCCACCGTTGCTCATGCCCGTGGCAAAGGTGTTGGCCTTGCTCAGGTGGTAGCGCTTCTGCACATAGCGGGCCAGGCGGCACATGTCGCTCACCTCATCGTTGGTGAGCGATGCCTGCGAGCCGTAGTGCACGTTGAAGCCATAGTGGCCCGAGCTGTCGAGGATGCCTGCAGGGTAGCAAACGGCAAACTTCTCACGGTCGGCCACCCGGTCGAGGTCGAAATACGACGGCGGCGCCACCGTCTTGCGATAGCCGTGCATGCACCACACAAGCGGAGCATCGGCCGGCAGCCCGGCTGGCAGATAGATGGTGTAGGTGCGATAGTGGCCGTTGACCCGCACCGAGTCGGTTTCGTAGCGTTGTGCCAGGGCCGGCATCGAGGCCAGCAGGGCAATGATGAAAACGAGCAGTTGTTTCATTTCGAGTTGTAGCTTTTTAGATTAATTTGAGAGTAAAATTAGTAATTTTAAATCAAACTTATCATTGATAAAAGAAAAAATCGTATATTTGCCTCACAGAATATCGAGACGTATCATTACGATATCGGCATATATTCTATATAACAATAGTGTAAAGCCTCTAAACATTTAATTAATCATGAATATAACAATTATCGGAACAGGGTATTCAGGTCTCGTGACGGGCACTTGCTTCGCCGAGCTGGGTGTGAATGTGACATGCGTCGACATCGACGGGCAGAAAATCAATCGCCTGATATATGGCGACATCCCCATCTACGAGCCAGGCCTCGAGGCGATGGTCACTCGCAACGTTGAGGGCAACCGCCTGAAGTTTCAGGCCGACTACGAGGGAGCCTTCGACAACGCCGATGTGGTGTTTTGCGCCATCGAGCCCAGGCTCGACAAGAGCGGCAGCACCGACCTTGAGCCAGTGATTAATATAGCCCACACCTTTGCCCAGCACCTCAAGGGCTACTCGGTGCTTGTGCTCAAGACCACAGCTCCTGTGGGCACATCGCAGCACCTGAAGGAAATCATAGCCGAGGATGTGAAGAAGCGTGGCGCCGACGTGAAGTTTGACGTGGCTTCCAATCCCGACTTCCTCACCGAGGGCAACGCCATCAAGAATTTCATGCGCCCCGACCGCGTCATCATAGGCGTTGAGACCGAGGAAGCCCGCGAGATGCTCACGCGGCTCTACCGCCCCATCTTGCTGCACAACAACCGCGTGATTTTCACCGACACACGCACGGCCGAGATGATCAAATATGCCGCCACATCGATGCTGGCTGCACGCATTAGCCTGATGAATGAGATTGCCAACTTGTGCGAGATTGTGGGCGCCGATGCCAATGTGGTGCGCACCGGCGTGGGCACCGACAGCCGCATCGGGCCGAAATACATATACCCCGGTTGTGGCTACGGCGGCACGCTGTTCTCGCAGGACATCAGAGACATGATCGACATAGCCGACGTCAACGACTTCAGCATGGACGTGCTGCGGGCCGTCGACGAGGTCAACAACAACCAGAAGCGCATCCTCTTTGAGAAACTCTCGAAGTGCTTCGGCGGCAGGCTCGAGGGCAAAACGGTGGCCATGTGGGGCCTCTCGTTTAAGCCCGAGACCGACGACATGAGCGAGGGCCCGGCCATAGTGACGCTCAACCAGCTCACCGAGGCAGGCTGCAACGTGCGCGTCTACGACCCCGTGACGATGAACATCGCCAAGCTGCGCTGGAGCGACATCTATTGCGGCGAAGACATGTACGACGCTGTGAAGGGTGCCGACGCCTTGCTGCTGCTCACCGAGTGGCGCCAGTTCCACATCCCTGCCTGGGACAAGGTGAAGGAGCTCATGGCCAATCCGCTCGTGATCGACGGCCGCAACATCTACGACGCCCGCGAGCTCGAGTCGATGGGCTTTGAGTATCACTGCATAGGCCGATAGCCCCCCAGCCGCTCGAGGCCTGCCCGGCAACGGGCGCTGCGCCTGTCAAGCAAAAACACAGCCGCGACACATCGCTTATCGATGATGTGCCGCGGCTTGTTGTGTTGTGTATGATTCTATAATCAGTCTTTCTTCTTGCCGGGGCTCAGCAGCTTCTTCTCGGCGCTGTTGAGGGCCTTGCGCTTGCCGCTCTCGAGCATGCGGGCCGGGTCGTAGTCGAGGTCGGCATTGCCGCCCTTGAGCGAGTCGCCAGCCGTGTCGAGGCCTGTGACGCGCGCGATGAAGTTGAAGAGCGCCAGCTCCTTGGGGTGCAGGTCGCTGTCGCTGGTCATCATCTGCAGCAGCATCTGCTTCACGTCGGCTTTTTTCTCGGCCGTCATCTTGGAGATGGTGATCAAGCCCAGCAGCGAGTAGTCGTCGTCGATGGTGGCCGTCACGTCGCGCAACTGGGCCACGCTGAGCTGCAGGTAGTCTTCGAGCTGCTCAAAATAGGCCAGCTCGTTGCGCTCGATCACCCCGTCGGCCTGGGCCATCGCCATCACTACCGACACGATGGCCTGTTTTTCGCTAAATGTGTACTCCACTGTGATTTCGCTTTTGTGATTTTCTTATTCACGACACGCACTATATCGAGAGGCGGCGCAGGGTGTTGAGCAGTTCGCGGTCGATGGGCTTGTCGTTCTTGATAGCCTTGCTGAAAGGCACATACACAATCTCGTCGTTGGCATCGCCAATCATCACGTTGCGCTGGCCCTCGAGCAGAGCGTCGATGGCTGCCGAACCCATGCGCGAGGCCAGGATGCGGTCTTGGGCAGTGGGGCTGCCTCCACGCTGCAGGTGGCCCAGGATGGTGACGCGCACCTCGTATTGCGGATACTCCTTGCGCACGCGCTCGGCCAGGCCCATGGCTCCGCCCGTGATGGGGCTCTCGGCCACAAGCACTATCGAGGAGTTCTTGGTCTTGCGGAATCCATTCTGAATGAGCTCGGCCAGCTGGTCGACCTCGGTCGAAATCTCGGGGATGATGGCTGCCTCGGCACCGCTGGCAATTGCGCCGTTGAGCGCCAGGAAACCGGCATCGCGGCCCATCACCTCGATGAAGAACAGGCGCTCGTGGCTGGTGGCCGTGTCGCGAATGCGGTCGACACACCACATGATGGTGTTGAGTGCCGTGTCGTAGCCTATGGTGTGGTCGGTGCCATAGAGGTCGTTGTCGATGGTGCCAGGCAGACCGATGATGGGCACGTCATACTCGCTGGCAAACTGCCTTGCGCCGGTGAGCGAGCCGTCGCCGCCTATCACCACGAGGGCGTCGATGCCCTCTTTCTTCATGTTCTCATAAGCCTGGCGGTGCCCCTCGGGAGTGGGAAACTCCTTGCTGCGGGCTGTCTTGAGGATTGTGCCGCCTTGCTGGATGATGTTTGACACATTCTGGGTGCGGAATTCCACAATTTCATCGTCGATCAGGCCCTTATAACCACGATAGATGCCTTTTACTTTGAAACCGCTGAAGATGGCCGAACGGGTCACCGCACGGATTGCCGCATTCATGCCGGGGGCATCGCCGCCCGACGTGAGAATGCCAATTGTTTTGATTGCTGCCATAACTAGAACAAAATATATAGTGTGTATTATATCTGCAAATTTAATGAATTTCCCAAAAAGAGACTGGCGCAGCAAGCACTTTTTTTCAAAATGTTACTTTGCTAAACGGCACCTTTTCTCTTCAAAACCTCGGTTATATCGGCGTCGGTGCAGATTTGCTTGAGAAGGGCGAGCTCAGTGTCGGCCACCTCGTGGTCGGCATCGATGAGCTCCACGAGCAGGCTGGCAAGCTCTAGCTTCTGGTCGTCGCTCATCGAGCGCGCCGCATGCATGGCATATTTCACATCGAGGGCGCGTCCCAGCTCAAAGGTTTCCTTGTCGACGTGAAGGCGGGCAAAGATATTGTTGGTTTCCACCATTTCCTCAAAAGCCACGTTGCGGTCGGCATTGACCATCTCGATGAGCAGGCTCACCACGACGGCTTTCTCGTGCGAGTTAAACAGTCTATCTTCTTTCACCATCGCTGCCATGATTTAGAATGAATGGGTGCCCTTGCCCGGGTCATGCTCCACCTGGCGCCTGGCGGCAGGGCCGCGCTGCACGGTCTCTCCCTCCTCGTTGATGTTGAATTTGCCCCACTCGGGGTCGCTGCTGTAGCTCGGCGAGGCCGCAAGCGGCACATAGAGCACCACCTGGTCGTAGTAGAGTCCTTGGAAAGTGGTAGAGTCGATCTCCAACGGGGTCGACATCTGGCAATGCACCGCCTTCAATCCCTTGCAATTCTTAAAAGCTGCGCTGCCTATTGACTTCACCGTGCTTGGTATCTTAATCGAAACGAGCATTTTGCTGTTTTCGAAGGCATTGTCGCCTATCATGGTCACGGCATATTTCTTGTCCTTGTAGAGCACCGTGTCGGGAATATTGATTCTGCCCACATATGGGTTCATCTTCGATGGAATCAGGGTCACGCCATCGTCGTTGATCTCGTAGCGCAAGCCGTCGCGCGCGAAGCCGTTGTCGCACGAGGTGAGGCCCGCCACGAGCAAGACGGCGCTCAGGAGTATAAGAAGCCGGTATTTCATTTTCATTTTTATGTTGGTTTATCATTACAAAATTACTGAAACTCGCCGATATTTCGGCTATGATTGCAAGATTTTTTGCGCAATTGCCCTCATTCTCCATCCACAAAGTGCAAGGAGCCATGCCACAGCGTGGCACAGCTCCCGCTATTGTAATGCTTGCGCAGGAGGATGAGCGAGTAAGGTCTATTTCTCGGGCAGGGCCTGCTGCAGGCGTTCTATTTCTTTGGCTTTCTCCAGGTTGGAAGGCGACTCCATTTCTTGCAGGAATCGGTCGTAGGCCTGCGGCGTGTTGTAGACGGCTTGCACCTGACGGCGCAGGCCCTCGCCCCGGGCGGCAGCCTCGGCGCGGGTTTTGCACTTCTTCACGGTCTCCAGGCACTTGGCGTAGAAGAGAGCCACGTCTTGCTTCACGTCGGTGCCCGTGAAGTCGCCCGTCACGGGAGCGGCCTGGGCATCGATGGCGGCATCGCTCTCGATGCCGGCATCGGGCATGATCGAGGCCTCATCACTGCTGGCCGTGCTTGCCGAAGCATCCACCGCCTCACGCTGCTCCTGCGGCGCAGCCGAGCCCTCGGCGGGTTTCTCCTTAGGCTGGCACGCAGCCAGCACCACAGCGGCCACGACAGTCAAGATAAGTGATAATTTGCTCATATTGTGAAGCATAGCGACTACTTAATGTGCTTCTTGTTGAGCTCTTGCTGATACTTGTGGGCGTTGGCCAAGTGCTCCTGATAGCTCGTGGTGAAGTCGTGATAGCCCGAGAAATCGGGCCGAGCGCACATATACATGTAGTTGTGGGGCTTGCTATTGAGTATGGCATCGATGGTGCTCTTCTCGGGCAGACGTATCGGGCCGGGCGGCAGACCGTTCACACGATAGGTGTTGTAGGGCGACTGGGTCTGCAGCATGGCGTTGGTGAGGCGCTTGATCGAGAAGTCGCCTATGGCATACTTCACAGTGGGGTCGGCCTGCAGGCGCATGCCTGCCTTGAAGCGGTTGATGTAGAGCCGTC
>OMUK01000077.1 GCA_900314215.1 uncultured Prevotellaceae bacterium | reverse complement strand
CGATAAAATTTTATGGCCACAAAGAGCGTTAATTTCAATAAATTATAATAATTTTGCAACTAAATTATGGATTCAATGCGAAAATATTTTGTTGCAATAGCCATGGCGATTGGCGTGACCGCCTCGTCGTGGGCTTTGCAGGTTGCCAGCACCGCCGGCAACTTGAAGAACTTGGTGAGCGATTGCGGTATCACATCGCTCACGGTCACTGGCACGATCGACGCGCGTGACTTTAAGTTCATCTCCGATAGTCTGAACAAGCTCACAGCAGTCGACTTGAGCGGTGCGACTATCGTGGCCTATGATCATAGTGAAAATCCCATTTTTGAGTCAATCTCGAGCTATGAGGCTGCCTCGATACCCGGCACGAGCTTCTTTGGCAAGAAGTCGCTCGCAAGCGTGGTTCTGCCCCAGGGGCTTCGCTCGATAGGCTTTGCGGCCTTTGCCGGCTGCGAGTCGCTCACCACGGTGAGCATTCCAGCCACGGTCGACTCAATTGCCTCCTATGCCTTCAGCGGCACAGGCCTCACCCAGGTTGAGCTGCCTGCCACCGTCACCAGGCTGGGCGAGGGCGTGTGGGCCCGCTGCACGGCGCTCACCGCAGCCACTGTGCCTGTAGCCTCGATAGGCAATTACGACTTTCTGGGCGACATCAACCTGAGCAAGGTGACGCTGGGCTCAAGCGTGCAAGCCATTGGCACTGGAGCCTTCAATGGCTGCACGGCGCTCAAGTCGTTCGCCATGCCCGACGGCTCGGCAATTGTGAAAATAGGCAATGAGGCATTTGTGCTGAGCGGCATCGAGAATCTCGACCTCTCGGGCCTGAGTGGCCTGCAGAGCGTGGGCGACTGGGCCCTGGCCGGCACGCCGGTGGGGAGCATCAAGCTGCCCGACAACGTGACTGCCCTGGGCCGGGGTGCCTTCTTCTACGACACCCAGCTCGCCAGCGTGAACTTGCCCAGTGGCGTGACGGCCGTGAGCGACTACACCTTTGCCGGCGACAGCGCTGCTGCCGTGGGCCGCATTCTTGCCGAGGGCAACACGCGCATAGGCGACTATGCCTTCTACAACGTGAGCGCGCCTGCCTATTTCTTCATCCCCAGCAGCGTGAGCTACCTGGGCACCAAGGCCATGGCAGGCATGACGGGCCTCGACACCATCAAGGCCCTGCCCACCACAGTGCCCGAGCTGGGCGACAGCGTGTGGGCTGGCCTGAATCAGAGTGCCGTGAATCTTGACATTCCCGACTCGCTGGTGGCTGCCGACTATGCCGCTGCCGAGCAATGGAAGGAATTCCACATCCTGAAGGATTACTTGCTGGGCGATGTGAATGTAGATGGCAACATCGACGTGACCGATGTGACGGCCCTTATCAGCCACATGCTGGGCCTGGAGCAGACTCGCTTCAATCCCTATGCAGCCGATATTGATGGCGACGGCGATTACAACGTGACCGATGTCACCCTCTTGTGCAATCTCGTTCTGGACCAGGATAGAACCTACGTGCGCCGTGCTGGCAGCACCAGCCGCTATGCCGGCAACACCACTGCCGACAACCTCTATATCGACAACTTCTCGATCAAGCCCGGCCAGTCGCGTACGGTGCAAGTGCGGCTCAACAACTCGCAAGACTACATAGGCCTGCAGTGCGAGATCACCATGCCGCAGGGCTTGGAAATCGTGAGCGGCACAATCACCAATGCCAGCGCCACAAGCAATCTCATGCTGCCCTCGAGGCTGCTGAGCGATGGCGCCACCACGCGCGTGATGGCCTACTCAATGACCAATAGCGTGATCAAGGCCGACGACAACGCGGTGATGAACCTCACCGTGAAGGCCGCCGACGACTTCGGCGCCGAGGGCGTGATTGACATCGATGGCCTGGTGCTGGTCGACAAGAATTGCACGCGCTATGTGGGCGCAGGCTCTACCACCCTGGTGAGCAGCGCCACTGGCGTGAACGATGTGAATGCCGCCGCAGTCAAGGTCTATGCCCACGACGGCGTGCTCGTGATCGAGAGCCAGGAGGTGGGCACCGCTCAACTCGTGGCGATGAACGGCACCGCTACCAGCCTGCTTGTTGAGGCTGGCCGCAACGAGTACCAGGGCTTTGCCCCGGGCATCTATGTGGTGCGCATCGCTGGCAAGAGCTACAAGGTGGCAATACGCTAAGGACTTTGCCCCCCGTTTTCAACCGAATGTATAGAAGCAACCGCCCCATGCCGGGCGGTTGCTTTTTTACACGCCAGCCATATAATAAAGAGGTGAAAAATCACGTTAATTTTAGGTGATAATAGAATTATTCACTACTTTTGTGAAAACCAATGTGTGACCAATATGCGTAAATTTATACTTCTCACAATAGCCACTCTTGCGGTTGCTCTCCCGGCAAGTGCGACACAGGTTATACTCAACACGGCGGGCGACTTGCACTCCAAGTTGACCGACAAGAGCGTGACCTCGGTCGTGATTAGGGGCACGATGGATGCCCGCGACTTCAAGTATATTGCCGACAATCTCGACCAGCTCACCTCGATCAATTTGGCCGATGTGACCATCGAGGCCTATAGCAGCTCCACGCCCTTGATTGGCGACCAGCTGGCCTACGAGGCAGGGGTGATTCCCGCCACCTCATTCTTTGGCAAGCCGCTCACCTCGGTCACGCTGCCTGCACGGCTCCAGGCCGTGGGCTATGCAGCCTTTGCCGGCTGCAAGGGCCTCGTGAGCATCACCCTGCCGCCGTCGCTCGACTCGATTGGCTCCTATGCCTTCAGCGGCACAGGGCTCACGGCAATCACCATTCCCGAGCAAGTGACCCGTGTGGGCAAGGGCGCCTTCTCGCATTGCGCCTCGCTCACGACGATGAGCCAAGCAAATGGCATTGTGGGTGATTTCGCATTCTTGGGCGACACGAAACTCACGAGCGTGACCCTGGGCAGCGGCATCACTGCCATAGGCGCAGGAGCCTTCAGCGGTTGCAGCGCCCTCACCACTGTCGACCTCTCGCAGTTGACCCAACTGGAAAGCATAGGCGATGAGGCCTTTGTCAACACAGCCATCACGGGTATCAACGCCGCTAAATCGAGCCGTCTTGCCACGGTGGGCAACTATGCCTTTGCCAGCACGCAGGTGGCAAGCGCCGCACTGGGCAGCAGTGTCAACGCCATAGGCGAAGGCGCCTTCTACGGCGACAAGAAGCTCACGAGCTTCAACACGCCAGCCAGCGTGACCAGCGTGGGCGATGCTGCCTTTGCCAGCACGGGCCTGAGCGGCACGTTGACGATGGGCCCCGAAGTGACCACCGTGGGCGACTATGCCTACTACAACGTGGATGGCGTGACTGCCATCACGATACCCCCAATGGTGAGCCATATCGGCACCAAGGCCATGGCTGGCATGACGGGACTCACCCTCATCGATGCCCGCCCCGCAACCGTGCCCGAGCTGGGCGATAGCGTGTGGGCCGGCGTAGACCAGCCAAGTGTGGAGCTCGATGCCCCCTCGCCCGACTATGGCACGGCCGAGCAATGGAAAGAATTCAAGTTTTATCAAACCTATGTCAAGGGCGACGTGAACGGCGACGCGCTGGTCAATGTGAGCGATGTGGCCACGGTGATCAGCAACATCCTGGGCCAGAACCCAAGCCCCTTCAACTCCTATGCTGCCGACTGCAATGGCGACGGCGTGATCAACGTGACCGATGTGACCGCAATTGTCAACCTCATCCTCACCGGCACTACCACCACGGTGAAGAAGCCCGGCATGGTGAATACCGACGACGTGGTGCGCATCCCCAATTTCTCGATCAATCCGGGCGAGACCCGCACAATCGATATCGACCTCAACAATGAGCAAGGCTATGCCGCCATGCAGTGCGACTTGCACTTGCCCGCCGGGCTCACCATCGTCGAGGGCTCGCTGCAGGCTACTCGGCGCTCGGCTCCATTCACCTTCATGAGCCGTGTTCAGCCCGGCGGCGCACTGCGCATCG
Organism: uncultured Prevotellaceae bacterium; assembly: GCA_900314215.1. Lineage (GTDB taxonomy): Bacteria > Bacteroidota > Bacteroidia > Bacteroidales > Muribaculaceae > Sodaliphilus. The sequence continues at coordinate 20,635 of OMUK01000077.1, read as the reverse complement.
TGGGCTTCAACATGGGCAATGTGGCTTTCAGTGGCAATGAGGGTGCCGTGCTGCATCTCACCGTCAAAGCCGATGCCGAGCTCCTGAACTCAGCAACGATCGAGGTCGACAATGTGGTGCTGGCCACCAGCACGGGCCAGGCATTCTATCCTGGCGATACCCAGGCGCTGGTATCGAGCACGTCGGGGGTCGACGATATGAATGTGGCAGGTGTCAAGGTTTACACCCGTGGCGGCAGCCTGGTGATCGACGCCAGTGAGGCTTGCACAGCCCAGCTCGTGGCGATGAATGGCACCTATGTCAACCTGAAGGTCGAGGCCGGCCACAACGAGTATGAGGACTTCAACACAGGCTTCTACATCGTGCGCCTGCAAGGCAAGAGTTATAAAGTAGCAATAAAGTAATGGGAAAAAATAAATTAAAGAAGTTTGCCGATATGGCCACCTATCACTGCGTGTTCCAGTTCCCCTGGAATGTGCTGCAAGAGGGCAGTTGCCCCATGCGCGGCAAGTGGCGCAGCGATTACTTCCACAACTCCAATCCCATCGTGCTTGAGCTGGGTTGCGGCAAGGGCGAGTATGCCGTGGGGCTCGGGCAGCGTTTTCCCGAGAAGAACTACATAGGCGTCGACATCAAGGGCGCCCGCATGTGGACCGGTGCCAAGATGGTGGAGGAGCAGGGCATAACCAACGTGGCATTCCTGCGCACCTCGATCGAGATCATCGACCGCATGTTTGCCCCGGGCGAGGTGTCGGAGATATGGATCACCTTCCCCGACCCGCAGATGCGCAAAGTGAACAAGCGCCTCACCAGCACCCGCTTTCTCGAGAACTACCGCAAGATACTCACCGATGGCGGCCTCGTGCATCTCAAGACCGACAGCCCCTTTCTCTACACCTATACCCATGCGCTGATAGAGCTCAATGGCCTGCCGGTCGAGGTCGACACCAGCGACCTGTATCACAGCGGGCTGGCCGACGACATCCTGGAAATCAAGACCCACTACGAGAAGCAATGGCTTGAGCGTGGCCTCACCATCAAGTATATCAAGTTCCGTCTTCCCCACGAGGGCCAGTTGCAGGAACCCGATATCGAAATCGAGCACGACACCTATCGCAGCTACAACCGTGGCTACATCGAGATGCCGCAGCTCTTCAAGCCAAGACAATAAAGAGACGATTCACAACCAGCCCCTTATGGCTGGTTTTTTATAGACATATTATATAAAAATGACTTTATATCCTAAATTGATACTCGACGCCCTCAAGACGGTGCGTTATCCTGGCACTGGCAAGGATATCGTGACCATGGGCATGGTCGAGGACGACATGCGCATCGAGGGCAACAAGGTATCGTTCTCGTTGCTCTTTGAGAAGCCCACCGACCCCTTCATCAAGTCGATTGTGCGCGCCAGCGAGGTGGCCATCAACACCTATGTGGGCCCCGAGGTCGACATCAAGGGCAACATCGCAGTGAAGACGGTGAAGAAAAATCCCGAGAAGAAGGCCGCCGACGAGCCACTGCCAGGTGTGAAAAACATCATAGGCGTGTCGTCGGGCAAGGGCGGCGTGGGCAAGTCGACCGTGGCCAGCAACCTGGCTGTGTCGCTCGCCCAGCTTGGTTACAAGGTGGGGCTGCTCGATGCCGACATCTTCGGCCCATCCATTCCCAAGATGTTTGGCATCGAGGACGAGCAGCTCTACATGAAGGAAGTCGACGGCAAAAACCTGATACTGCCTGCCGAGCGCTATGGCGTGAAGATACTCTCGATAGGCTTTGTGGTCGACAAGGAGAAGGCTGTGCTGTGGCGCGGCGCCATGGCCAGCAACGCCCTCAAGCAGCTCATCACCGAGGCCGACTGGGGCGATCTCGACTACTTCATCATCGACATGCCGCCAGGCACGAGCGACATCCACCTCACGCTGGTGCAGACTCTTGCCATCACTGGCGCCATCGTGGTGACTACCCCGCAAGAGGTGGCCCTGGCCGACGCGCAGAAGGGCATCTCGATGTTCCTGGGCCCGCAGGTCAATGTGCCGGTGCTGGGCATCGTCGAGAACATGTCGTGGTTCACTCCCGCCAGCCATCCCGACGAGAAATACTTCATCTTTGGCAAGGACGGCGGCAAGAACCTGGCCGAGAAACTCGGCGTGAAGCTCCTGGGCCAGATTCCCCTCGTGGCCGGCATATGCAAGGGCGGCGACGACGGTGTGCCGGTGACGTTGCAAAACAGCGTCTCGGGCCGCGCCTTTGTCGACTTGGCCCAGTCGGTGGTCAAGGCCGTCGACGAGCGCAACGCCACGTTGCCACCCACCCACCGCGTGCTCACTCATTGATCAATTTTTGAAACATTACTTGACAATAAAAAAAGAAAAAGAAAAAATGAAAAGCAAAATCATTCTGCTGGGTGCAGTGGCTGCAATGCTGCTCACCAGCTGCGGCTCGGTGCCCATCACCGGCCGCAAGCAATTAAATCTTGTCTCCGACCAGGAAGTGCTACAATCGAGTTTGACTCAATACAACAGCTATATGAAGACTGCAACCATCTCGGGCGAGAAGACCCAGAGCGAGATGGTGACCCGCGTGGGCAAGCGCATTGCCGCTGCCACCGAGAAATATCTCAACGAGCATGGCCTCTCGAGCGAGGTGAAGAATTTCTCTTGGGAATTCAACCTGGTGAAAAATGACGAAATCAACGCCTTCTGCATGCCTGGCGGCAAAATTGTGGTCTACGAGGGCTTGATGAAGATCGTGAGCAGCGACGACGAGCTTGCCGTGGTGCTGGGCCATGAGGTGGCTCACGCTGTGGCCAAGCACAGCAACGAGCGCATGAGCCAGCAGATTCTGGCCCAATACGGCGCTCAGGCTGTGAGCCTGGCCACGTCGGGCTCCAGCGCTGCCACGCAGGCTATTGCCAACCAGGTGTATGGCCTGGGTGCCAACTATGGCGTGATGCTGCCTTACTCGCGCAAGCACGAGGCCGAGGCCGACAAGATGGGCCTGGTGCTCATGTCGCTGGCTGGCTACGACCCCAGCGTGGCACTCAACTTCTGGAAGAAGATGAGCGCATCGAGCAACTCCAACCAGAACGACTTCTTCAGCGACCACCCAAGCGACGCCAAGCGCATCGCCGCTATCGAGAAGGAGTTGCCTGCCATCGAGAAAGAATATGCCAGCTACATCAACGCCGGCAAGGCTCAGTCGACCACGACCAAGAAGACCACCACGACCAAGAAGAAATCGACCACGGCCAAGAAGAAATATTCTAAGCGCAAGTAAAGTCTTTGGGGCAGCAGCCTCAACTGCTGCATGAAAAAAGTGGCCACAGGGGGCGTTGCACCCTTGTGGCCACTTTCTTGCATCTTGGGGAAGGTGTGGCTGTAATCTAAGCCCCATTGCACCCTGCCATGTTCGCCATTGTTTTTTTTCTTTAAAAAATTACCATATTTGGTAATTTTTATGTACCTTTGCACAAGGTAACCATTTAGCTCAGCACTGCATGAAAGTATTCTTTGCGGACGGTGCTTTAAGGGAACTGTATGAGTTAGGTAAAACAAAAGACAGAAAGTATAAAACCATTTGCAGAAACAAGAAATTGGTAGAAGGCTATCAAAGGGCAGTCAGCATCATGTATGACGTTGAGTCTACCGACGACTTAAAGCCATTCAGCTTTCTGCATTACGAGAAGTTGAAATATCAAGGTGATTTAGCCAAGAGTTCACTGAGATTGGCAAACGGGATGGTTGAGCGCCTGATTTTTACAGAGACCGACGATGGCATTGAAGTTGAATTGATTGAAATAGATAACACTCATTATGGCAACAAAAAGTAACAGATTAGTTCCTGCTCGGGCAATCCATCCGGGAGAAATCTTGCGTGAAGAGTTGCAGGAACGTGGTATCAAGCAGAAAGACTTTGCGCAACAATTAGGTGTGCAAGCCTCCCACTTAAATGACTTCATCAAGGGCAGGCGCAATCTCAACGAAGGCCTTGCCATGAAACTTGAGAAGCATTTGGGTGTTCCTTTTAAGACATGGATGAGCTTGCAGAACGGATATGAATATGAGCGTAGAGCCATTGAGGAAAAACAAGGCGAAGAGCAGGAAGCAAGTAAATTTGAGACGGCCTGCTCCCAGGTTGTCAATCTTAAGGTGCTTTATAAGCATTTGAACATCTCGCATCTGTCTTGCGTAGAAAGGGTCAAGAAGATAAGGAAAATTTTCCCTTTCGATTTGCTTTCGGCCGAGGAAAGACGTCATCACGTGGCAGGATTGTACAAGCACAGTGAGAAAGTTCATGCCGATGAAAAGAACATGCTCACATGGCTGGTCCTGAATTGGATGGAGGCATCCCGCTCTACCGTCGACGGAGTCTATGTGAAAGGCAATGCCATGAAAGCTGCAAGCGACATAGCGATGATGGCAAACCGCCATGAGATGAGCATCAGTTCCGTGAAAAATTGTCTTAATGGCTACGGCATTGCTTATCTCGAGGTAGAGAAAATAGAAAAGGCACCTATCGATGCTTATTCTACTTTCTCCAACGGGCATCCTTGTATCACTGTGACTTATAGGTACAATGACATGGACAAACTTGCATTTGACATCATCCATGAGTTGTGCCATATTGACCGTCACATCGGTGAGGACCAGCGTGATTTTATTGCTATTGAAGGCAGTGAATATTCAAATGATCCTAAAGAGAAAGAGGCGAATGACTTTGCTCGCAACATGCTGATACCCGATGACGTGTGGAAGCAAATCATGAGCAATGGCAGCAAGAGCCTGTCGCCTTATGCAATCATCAAAGTGATTGCTACAGAATCTCAAAAACATGGCATCAGCCCATCTATAGCAGTCTCCCGGTATAAGCACGATACTGGGTGGTATAGGACTGCGGGATATAAATCCCCTAAGATACATTGATTGCCGCGTTTTCGGGTTAAAATAGGATGAGGCTGTGTCAATACAAGACACAGCCTCATCCTATTTAATGCCTATATTGCGCGCTGGTGGGGGCTACTTGATGTATTTGGTCACGAAACTTTGCACGCGGGCGGTGTAGTCGGCACGGTGGTCGGTGAGGCTCCTGGCGTGGCGTGAGCCGGGGGCAATGTAGATCTCCTTGGGTTGCGGCTTGGCCTCGTAGAGGGGCTTCACCATCCGAGTGGGCACAAAGTCGTCGTTGTCGCCGTGAATGAAGAGCATGGGCAGCTTGCACTTCTTCACCTGGTTGATCATCGAGGCCTCCTCAAAGTCCCAGCCATATTTCCACTTGGTGAGCAGGCTGGCGGTGGGCAGGATGGGGAATTGCGGTATGGGGTACTTGGTGCGCAGCAGCGACGTGTCGCTGAGCTCGTGCTTAAACTCGTCGTGCACGCTGGTGTAGCCGCAGTCCTCGACCAGGCATTTCACATAGCCCGGCAGCCGCTCGCCCGAGATGGCCATCGTGGTGGCAGCGCCCATCGACACGCCGTGCACCACCATTTGCGTCTCGGCGGCCTCGCCCTTGAATAGGCGGTTGGCAATCTCCATCCACCGCAACACATAGAGGCGGTCGTTCCATCCCATCTGTATCTCCTTGCCCTCGCTCTTGCCGTGGGCGTAGAGGTCGGGCAGCACCAGGTTGAAGCCCATGTCGTAGTATATCTTGCCGTAGCTGAGCATCTGTATGCCGCTGTTCTTGTAGCCGTGCACGAGCACAGCCACCTTGGTCGTGGGATGCTTGGCGGTGATGATGATGCAGCGCTGGCGCGTGCCCTTGATGGTGGCGGTGGTGTCGTGCCAGCGCCGGGTGAGCTTCAGGCTGTCGACCCACAGCCGCAGCTCGGGATTGTATCGGTAAAGTTTGACGTAAGCCTTGCGGTCGCTCATGTGCTCGGGCTTGAGCGCGAAGTTGATGAGAAAGAGCGATGCCACAATGTCGGCTGCCACCAGCGCGACAACACCGGTGGTGACTCCTGCGATGATTTTGTTAGTCTTGCTCATGTAGGCATAATTTAAGATTCAGCGACACGGGCCACCTGCCCTGGGGGTGCAAGTGTAGTGGCCCTGCCAGCTACAAAGGTATAAAAAAACAATATCAATTGTTGTTCCAATTCACATCATCTCATTCCCAAAATTCCACAGGCGCCAGCTAGGGAGCTTCAGCTTTCTACCGGTCTTGGTCAACATCGTGGTTGTTGGCCATCACGAGGGTGTGGGCACGGTTGATGGCGCGCTCAAAGTTGGCGCGGTCGCTGCTGCGCACCTTGCCAGGCTGGTCCTCGGGGATGAGGGTGAAATTGGTGCCGCGGCCGGCGGGATGCTGGCAGTAGAAGAGCTTGTAGCGAGGGTGGCTCACGGCCACGGCCTTGCCACCGGCCTCACGCTTGAGCGTGACGCGCACCATGGCTCCCACGCGGGTGTCGACGGGTTTCTGGCCCGAGATGAAGTTGCCCATGCTGTATACCACGAGGGCATCGCGGCCCGTGGCGGTGCTGTGCACCATCTTGAATGGCTCGAGCACGTGGGGGTGGCCGCCTATCACCAGGTCGGCGCCGTGGTCAACGAGCCACTGTGCCAGCGAGGTCTGGTCGCTGTTGGGCGAGAGCTTGTACTCGATGCCCCAGTGCATGTTCACGCACACCACTTGCGCACCTGCTGCGCGGGCTGCCTTGATGTCGGCCTCCATCTTTGGCTTGTCGATGTAGTCGACCACGACGTTGCCCTGTATCTTGATGCCGTTGGTGCCATAGGTGTAGTCGAGGAAAGCGACTTTGAAGCCCTTGATGTCGGCAATCAAGGGCAGCTGGCTGCTGCGTGCTGCTGCGTCGACATAGGTGCCCACGTGGGGAATCTTCATCGAGTCGAGCATCTTGATGGTGCGTCGCAGGCCTGCGTCGCGGCGGTCGAGGCAGTGATTGTTGGCTGTGAGCAGCAGGTCAAAGCCCGACTTCTTCAATTGCCAGGCATATTCATCGGGGGCGCTGAAGCAGGGATAGCCCGTGTAGGGGCGTCCGCCCAGCGGGCACTCGAGGTTGACCACGGCATAGTCGGCGCTTTGTATATAGGGCTCCACCAGGGTGAAGCAGGTGCTGTAGTCGTAGGTGCCGTTTGACCGCAGGGCTGCTTTGCTCTGCGACGAGTGCTGCATGGCGTCGCCGGCAAAGAGCAGGTCTACGCTGTCGGGTGCGGCGGCGGCGCTATCGGCGGCGGCAATGCTGTCGGTTAGGTTTGCGCCGGTTTCCTGGCCTCGTGCCGAGCTGGAGTTGCAACTCATGAGCATCGGCAGCAATATTGCCAGCAGTAGTGATATTTTACTTCCTAAATAGTTTGTCATCGGCTTTTCCTGTATAAGATTTCACATAATGCGCGTGTTATTGATAAATCTCGTGCTTGGCGGCAAGCAGGGTGTTGCGCATGAGCGAGCATATCGTCATGGGACCCACGCCGCCGGGCACTGGGGTGATGAATGAGCAATGCGGTGCCACGTGGGCAAAGTCGACGTCGCCATGCAGCTTCCAGCCGCTCTTGGTCACTGTAGAGGGCAGACGGGTGGTGCCCACGTCGATGACCACGGCGCCCTCTTTCACCATGTCTTCGGTCACAAACTCGGGTTTGCCGATGGCGGCAATCAGAATGTCGGCCGTGCGGGTAATCTCCTTGATATTCTGGGTGGCGCTGTGGCACACGGTCACGGTGCAGTTGCCAGGGGTGGCCTTCTGCATCATCATGGCAGCCACGGGCTTGCCCACGATGTTGCTGCGGCCTATCACCACGCAGTGCTTGCCGCTGGTGGCGATGTGGTAGCGCTCGAGCAGGGTGAGGATGCCTTGGGGCGTGGCGCTGCGAAAGCAGGGCAGACCTATCGAGAGGCGGCCCACATTGATGGGATGGAAGCCGTCTACATCCTTGCGGTAGTCGATGGCCTCGATCACCTTTTGCTCGTCGATGTGCTTGGGCAGGGGCAGTTGCACGATGAAGCCGTCGACGTCGGCATCGGCGTTGAGCTGGGCTATGGCCTCGAGCAGCCGGGCCTCGGTCACATCGTCTTCAAATCTCATGAGCGTGCTCTTGAAGCCGCACTCGGCGCAGGCTTTCACTTTATGAGCCACATAGGTCTCGCTGCCGCCATCGTGGCCCACTAGTATTGCGGCCAGGTGGGGTTGCTTGCCGCCAGCGGCAACAATACTTTTCACTTCGGCTGCTATTTCTTGCTTGATTTCGGCAGCCACTTTCTTCCCGTCGATCAACTGCATGGTCTCTTGTTGTTGTTTGATGATTCAGTCAGGAAAAAAAACAGTGGCCGTCGTAACATGCGCAACCACTTTTCCCGATTGACTCGTGGTTAATGAGATAGAAAAATAATGTGTTTAAAAGAGGCGTCGCAACGTGGGGTGTGGCGCCTCTTGCGGGGTTGCATTACCGGCGACGCATGCCGCGCATCATCTTCATGGGGTTGCGGGTGGTGACGGCGTGCATCATCTTGCGCGTTTGGTCAAATTGCTTGAGCAGGCGGTTCACCTCGTCGATGCGGGTGCCGCTGCCCATGGCGATGCGCTTGCGGCGCGAACCGTTGAGCACCTCGGGATGCTCGCGCTCATAGGGCGTCATCGAGTCGATGATGGCCTCGATGCTCTTGAAGGCGTCGTCGTTGATGTCGACATCTTTCAGGGCCTTGCCCACGCCAGGTATCATCGATGCCAGGCTCTTGAGGTTGCCCATCTTCTTGATTTGATTGATTTGGTTGCGGAAGTCGTTAAAGTCAAACTTGTTTTCGCGTATCTTCTTCTCAATCTTCTTGGCTTCGTTCTCGTCGTATTGCTGCTGCATGCGGTCGACAAACGACACAATGTCGCCCATGCCCAGAATGCGGTCGGCCATGCCGTTGGGGTTGAAGGCGTCGATCTCGCCCATCTTCTCGCCCGTGCCCACAAACTTGATGGGCTTGTTGACCACCGCGCGTATCGACACGGCTGCACCGCCGCGGGTGTCGCCGTCGAGCTTGGTGAGCACCACGCCGTCGAAGTCGAGGCGGTCGTTGAAGGCCTTGGCAGTGTTCACTGCGTCTTGACCGGTCATGGCGTCGACCACAAAGAGCGTCTCGTTGGGATGGATGGCGTCTTTGATGTTCTTGATTTCCTTCATCATCTCCTCGTCGACTGCCAGGCGGCCGGCAGTATCGACGATGACCACGTCGTGGGCAGTCTCCTTGGCGTGAGCTATGGCATGCTGGGCAATGGCCACGGGATCCTTGCTCTCGGGCTCGCTATACACGGGCACGCCTATGGCCTCGCCCACGGTCTTCAACTGCTCGATGGCAGCAGGGCGGTACACGTCGCAGGCCACCAGCAGCGGGTTCTTCTTCTTGCCCTCTTTCAAGCGGTTGGCAAGTTTGCCCGAGAATGTGGTCTTGCCCGAGCCTTGCAGGCCCGACATCAGTATCACGGCTGGGTTGCCCTCGACGTCGAAGGGGGCTTGCTCGCCGCCCATAAACTTGGCAAGCTCGTCGTGCACGATCTTGACCATGAGCTGGCGGGGTTCCACCGAGTTAATCACATTCTGGCCCATGGCCTCGGCTTTCACACGGTTGCAGAAGTCCTTGGCAACCTTAAAGTTGACATCGGCCTCGAGCAGGGCCTTGCGCACATCTTTCATGGTCTCGGCCACATTGATTTCGGTAATCTGGCCTTGGCCTTTCAGCACTTTGAACGAGCGTTCGAGGCGCTCCGATAGATTTTCAAACATGTGTATATCTATTGTTTTTTTGTTCGTAATAAATTATAGCATGCAAAATTACAACCAATTTGGCACATTGGCAAACTTTGTCACCCACAATTCGCCACAGCGCGCTCTTGGGCGTTGTGAAAAGATGGCAGGCGGCATTGCCAATAAAAAAAGCGCCGCATGGTGATTGCGGCGCGCTGGGTGGCTCTAGATGTCCTTGATTTCGCCTTGGGCTTTCTTGCGCTCAAACTCGCGCTCTTTCTGCTCACGCTTTTCCTGCTCGATTTGCTCCTTGCTCTTTTTCACCACCACTTGCGATGAGCCGTCGGGCATTTTCACCTTCTGCTTGATGCTCTCGCGGTTGGGTTGCGAGTACTTGTTGATCGAGAAGCTCTTGATGATATTGTCGACCATCTCGCGGTCGCCAAAGAAGTAGTGGGCAAAGATTTGCACCACCAGGTCGCTTTTCTTCGACACCAGGTTGGTGATCACGGCGCGGGTGCCGTCGGGCATGATGCCCTCCACGCAATAGCTGTCGAAGCCTTTCACCTTCACCTTGCTCTTCTTCACGTCGTACATGTTGTACTGCGAGGCGACGCTGAACAACGTGGTCGAGTACACGTCTTTTTTGGCCTTCTCATCCTTGGTGTAGAGGGTGAGCGAGAGCTCCATGTCGTCCCAGTGCTCGGCAAAGAAGGTGGGTGTGTTTTGCATCACAAAGCCGCCGTCGGGCACGGTGAAGTTGAGGTCATACTTGCTCCAGTGCATGTCGACTGCCTGTGCAGTGATGGTGGCCGACACCGCCAGTGCCAGCGTGAGAGCCATTGTGTAGATGAAGTGCTTCATATCCTTGCTTTTTTATGTGTCACATTCTGTTGTTGTTGTTGACCGGCCTCGTCGTGGGTGCAGGTCAATTGCTCACGTTCTCGTCGAGCCAGCGCTGCCACTCGCTGCGGCTGCCGTTGAAGATGTTGAGGTCGACCTCGCCATCGATGCCGTCGACTGTGCCCCAGTGGCTGTATTGCTGCATCACGTGGTGGTAGCCGTCGAGCTTCTCGGGGTCGTCGAAGGCACACAGCCACACGTCATGGGCCATGAAATAGGGCTTCACCCACTTCTTGTAGCCCTCGAGGTTGGTGTATACCATCACCCGCTTGCCGTGACTTTGCAGGCAGTCGATCATGTCGCGCACTCCTCGGGCCACTGCCTGGTCGTGCACAGCGTGGTCGTTGAGCCAGTCTTCCAGGTCAATCACCAGTGGCAGGTCGAGCTTGGTGCCGCTCACTGCCTGCATGAAGTTTTGCGCCTGCACCCGCCCGCTCGTGCCCTTGCGGTAGAAGTGGTAGGCGCCCACCTTGAGGCCTGCCTGGCGTGCCTTGCGGCAATTGGGGCCGAACGTTGCGTCGCGGCTTGCCTTGCCCTCGCTCGCCTTGATGTAGACAAAGGCTATCCCGCTCTTGCGCACCTGGGCAAAGTCGATGTCGGTGCCGTTGTTGTGCGAGATGTCTACGCCCATCACCGGGTAGCGCGAGTGGTCGATTTCCACTGTGGGGTGGCGGTGGCCTGCCCACAAGTGGTGCAATGCCAGTGCCAGCAGTATCAGGGCCACAACGCCAGTGCCAGTCATATACTTGAGCAAGCGGCCTCGCCTGGTGCGGCGGCCTCGCCTGCGAGTGACCTTATGTCGACGTTTGCCACGTGTCATCTCTAAACTTAATGACGCAAAGAAAACTTATTTGTTATATTGCCTCCAAAATTTTTAATAAATTTTAATAAAAACGGCAGTGGCTGCCTCGGGTTGATGAGGCAGCCACTTGATGGTGCTATGGGTGTCGTCGTTGCCACTGTGGGGCAACTTGACGGGGAATTAGCGGCGCTTTTTGCCGTTCTTCTTTTGCTGCTGGCGCAGGGCGGCTTCTTGCTGGCGCTGAGCCTCCTCGAGGCGGGCCATAAATCCGCTCTTCTTCTTGGGTTTCTTGGCGTTGGCGGCCATCTGTGCCCTCACCTTGTCCTCCTTGATCATGGCGCGTATGGCGTAGGTCTGGATGATGGTGATGAGCAGCGACACAAAGTAGTAGTAGCTCAGGCCGGCGGCGTAGTTGTTGAAGAACACCAGGAAGAAGACGGGCATGAGATACATCATCCACTTCATGCCGGGCATCGAGTTGCTTTGCGCCTGCGACTGCATGGTGAGGTAGGTGTAGAGTATGTTGGTCGCGGTCATGAGCAAGCAGAAGAGGCTCACGTGGTTGCCAAAGTAGTTGGTGATAAAGGGAATCTGTCCGCTCCACGACACGATGGCGTCGGGGGCCGAGAGGTCGTGGGCCCACAAGAACGACTGTCCGCGCAGCTCAATACACGAGGGGAAGAATGCAAACACGGCGATTAAGATAGGCATCTGCAGCAGCATGGGCAAGCAGCCTCCCATGGGGTTGGCGCCTGCTTGGTTGTAGAGTTCCATCGTCTTCTGCTGGCGCTTCATGGCGTTTTCCTGCCCGGGGTATTTCTCGTTGAGAGCCTGGATGTCGGGGGCGAGGATGCGCATCACGGCTTGCGACTTATAGCTCTTGTAGGTGAGCGGCGAGAGCACGAGCTTGATGAGTATCGTGAGTATCAGGATGATGATGCCATAGTTGGGAATAAACGAGCCCAGCCAGTTGAACACCGGGATCACGATATAGGTGTTGACCCAGCGGAAGAGCGTCCATCCCAGCGGGATGAGGCGGGTGAGGCGCAGGCTCTTGTAGGCGTCGCTCTTGGCTGCGGTCTGGTACTTGGCTATCATGTCGTCGTAGTTGCTCAAGATGCGATAGCGGTTGGGGCCGAAGTAGAAGAAGAACGAGGCCGGGCGGGCGCTCGTCGAGCTGTAGTCGAGCGAGCTGCTTATCGTGAGGTCCTTGAGGTAGCGCTGATACTCGGGAGTGCCTTTCTCGCTGGGCACGCTCTTGAGGCGGGCGCCCACAAAGTCCTTGTCGGCGATGAGGGCCGCCGAGAAGAATTGGTTCTTGGTCGATATCCACTTCACGCGGTCTTGCATGTCTTCCTCCTTGGCCGAACTCTCGTTGAGGTATTTCACATCGCCACCGCCGCCGCTTTGGGCATATTGGTAGTAAATGGTGCTGTTGCGCTCCTCAAACATTTTGCCCTCCTCGTGGCGGCTCATCTTCTGGTGCCAGTTGAAGTCCATGTCCGATATGGTGGTAGGCACCACGGTAGCCATGTTCTTTTGTATGATTTCCATGCGCACCATGTAGTTGCCGCCCTTGGCCAGCGTGTAGCGCAGACCGAAGAGCGCTCCGCCTGGCATGTCGAGGTCCATCTCCACGGTGCTGTCGTTGAGCTGCCGCGGGGTGAAGTAGAAGTCGCGGGTGTCGAAGCGGCGGTCGCCGGTGTTGAGCACAAAGCTATAGGTGTTGTCGCCGGGCGAGAACACCTCGACGGGCTTCAGATTCTTCTGCACGGTGTTGAGCTTGTGATTCTCGTCGAGGTTGGCGCTGGGCCAGCCCAGCAGCGTGGCACGGGTGATCATGCCGCCCTTGCTTGAGATCTCGAGCTCGAGCGAGTCGTTTTTGAGTTTCACCACTTGGTTGGTGCCCTTGAGCTTGCTGGCCAGCGGGCCGTTTTTGCCGTAGGTGTCGCTCAGGGCGCGCAGGGCCTTGACGGCGTCGTTGTTGACGCGAGTGTTGGTCACTTTGCCAGCCATGAGGTCGGCCACATCGATGTGCTGGCCGTCGACTGTGAGCGAGCCACCTATCTGGTCGCCTTGCAGGCTCACGCTGTTCTGGCCCGAGACAATGCGGGCCGAGTCGCCGCCAAACTGCTTGATGTTGCTCTTGAGCAGCGTGAGCTCGTCGCTGTCGAGCGAGTCGCGCATCGAGGCTTGGGCAGCTTGTTCTTGTCGGGCTTCAACCTGCTCCTTCTGGGCCTGCTCACGGTTTTCCTGCTCCTTCTTGGCGTAGTTGTTGGTCATAGCCATCCAGCCGATGAAGATAGCGCCTATGAGCACCCAGCCTATGATCGTGTTTCTGTCCATTTCTTGTTACTAAAAAATACTGCTTGAGTTGTTGCTCTCTGTTTTGTGATTGGTGATTAAAGAAAAATTATTGTTGTTTTGTTGCTTCCTTGTCTTTTTTGTTGGCAATGGCAGCTTCGATAAAGCTCATAAACAGGGGGTGCGGGTTGAGCACCGTGCTGCTGTACTCAGGGTGATACTGCGTGCCTATATACCACTTCTTGCTGGGCACCTCCACCACCTCGACCAGGTGGGTGTCGGGGTTCTCGCCCACGCATTTCATGCCGGCGTCTTCAAATTGCTGGCGGTACTCGTCGTTAAACTCAAAGCGGTGGCGGTGACGCTCCTCGATGTCGAGTGTGCCATAGGCCTGAGCAACTTTGGTGCCTGGCTGCAGGTGGCAGGCATAGGCTCCCAGTCGCATGGTGCCGCCCATGTTGGTCACGCTCTTTTGCTCCTCCATGAGGTCGATCACGTTGTAGGGGGTGTTGGGGTCGAGCTCGGTGCTGTTGGCCTCGGCCATGCCCAGCACGTCGCGGGCATACTCGATGACCATGCACTGCATGCCCAGGCATATGCCGAAGGTGGGCACGTCGTGCTCACGGCACCACTTGAGGGCCACAAACTTGCCCTCGGTGCCACGCACGCCGAAGCCTGGCGCCACAATCACGCCGTCCATGTCGGCCAGTTGCTCCTCCACGTTGCCGTCGTTGAGCTTCTCGCTGCTTATGTATTTGATTTGCAACTTGCGGTCGTGATAGGTGGCAGCCTGCAGCAGCGACTCGTCGATCGACTTGTAGGCGTCTTGCAGCTCCACATATTTGCCCACAAGGCCCACGGTCACCACCTCGGTGGCATTCTTCATGTGGTCGAGAAATTTGTTCCATTTTACCAGGTCGGGCTCGCCGCTATAGGGAGTGCCGGTCTTTTCCAGAATGATGTTGTCGAGCTTTTGGGCGTGCATCATCAGGGGCACCTCGTAGATGGTGGGGCAGTCGACCGACTGCGTCACGGCCTCGACCGAGACGTTGCAGAATTGGGCCACCTTGCGGCATATCGACTGCGGTATCACCTTCTCGGTGCGCAGCACCAGGATGTCGGGCTGAATGCCCACTTGCTGCAGCATCTTCACCGAGTGCTGGGTGGGCTTGGTCTTGAGCTCCTTGGCCGCCTTGATATAGGGCACATAGGTGAGGTGCACACACACGCAGCGGTTGCCCAGCTCCCACTTGAGCTGGCGCACGGCCTCGAGGAATGGGGTCGACTCGATGTCGCCCACCGTGCCGCCTATCTCGGTGATCACGAAGTCATACTTGTGCTTGTTGGCCAGCAGCTTCACGTCGCGCTTGATCTCGTCGGTGATGTGGGGGATGATTTGCACCGTCTTGCCCAGGTAGTCGCCACGGCGCTCCTTGTCGATCACGCTCTGGTACACACGGCCAGTGGTGATGTTGTTGGCGCGCGTGGTCTTGATGTTGGTGAATCGCTCGTAGTGACCCAGGTCCAGGTCGGCCTCGTGGCCGTCGACTGTCACATAGCACTCGCCGTGCTCATAAGGGTTGAGCGTGCCAGGGTCGATGTTGATGTAGGGGTCAAACTTTTGAATTGTCACACTGAAGCCACGCGACAGCAATAGGCGGGCTATTGACGATGAGATGATTCCTTTTCCCAGTGAGGAAACCACACCGCCAGTCACAAAAATGTATCTTGTATCCACTGCCAAATGAAGATTTAATAATTCAAATTGCAAAATTAGCAATTATTATTGACGCTTGCTCAATTTTTGCCCAATTAAATTTCAATGAATTTTGCCTTTGGCATCATTGTGGATGCCATAATGGCTTAAAACACAGCCATCGATTGAGCGGCGGGCGTGAAAAAAGCACTGGGGCTGGCAGGCGGCCGGCCTCAGTGCCGTGATGGGGATGAGGAGTCAGCTTAAGAGCGTCCTTGCTCGGGCTTGGCAGCCTCTATCTGCTCGTTGGTGAGGGTCTTGGCGGGGTCGAAGTGGCGCAGGCGCTTGATGCCCTGCTTCTTCATTGCCTTGATCTCGAAGGGGTAGTCGTCGACATCCTCGGCCTTGATGATCACCTTCATGCCATTGAAGGCATACTGGGTGGCCAGCGTGTGTATGTCCTCGTCCTTGAGGCGTATGCAGCCCTCGCTGGCGCGGCCTGGCACGCTCTCGCGGTTGTTGGTGCTGCCGTGTATGCCTATGCCCTTGTGGCCAGGGGTCACGAGGCGCAAGAAGTGGTCGCCATAGGCCTTGATGCTGCCGCGGCCGTCGCCGAAGTCATGACTCCATGAGCTGGCGTCGGCAATCTGACTGATGCTGAACGGGTTCTGCATGGTGCAGTTGGGCGTGCGCATGTCGCCCTCGGCCGTCTTGTCGCCCTTCTTCAGGGCAAAGCAGCAGTCGAAGCGGGCCACCATCACCGTGTCGGTGCCGCGGTCCTCATACACGTAGAGGTAGTAGTCCTTCTTCGACATCACGATGAAGCACTTGTGCTTGTCGTTGGCCGGGTTGGCAAAACTCTTGTCGGGGTTGGTGCGGATGGTGCGGTTGCCGTAGTCGAGCACCACGTGCTCCTTGATGTCGTCGCCCGAGTAGGGCAGGCCCTCAATAGCGTCGCCCTTGCCCTCCTGGGCCACGGTGCCGTCGGCATTGAGTGTGGCTACCTCGCCGTTCTTTTCGCCCTCGGCGTCGCCCTTGCCCTTGCCGCAGCTTTGCAGCGCCACAATGGCCAGGGCCATCAGAAACATGATTGATATCTTCTTCATTATCGTTGTTTAAATTGTTGTTAGTCGGGATGAGTAGTTGCTTTTTTAGCAAGAAGTTTATTTCTTCACCTTGAGGTCTTGGTCCATCTTGATGTCGAGATACTGTGCCGGCTTGTTGAGCCAGCTCACAAACTTGCGGATAGGAGCGATAAACACGAGTTGGATGAAGTCCCTGATCAGCTGAATGGCTACCGACGACATGTAGACGCCGTAGAGCGTCAAGATGATGATGCCAAAATTCGTTTTGTTGAATAATAAGACGATGAATGCAACCAGTAGGTAGACGGGCACCAGGATGGTGATGATGTCGAAGCAGTACTCAAAGGTGAGGTGATACTGATACGACAGCAAGGGCCAGTGCGACTTGCGCTCGCCCACCTCATATCCCTTGGTGTTTTCCAGTGCGGCCAGGCGGTTTACCGACTGCACCCACAGGTCGTAGGGCAGCAGAAACAGCACATAAATGATGGTTTTCAACATGCAAATGATTGCTGGCCCGATGTTTGGCGTTCTTGTAATATTACTTTCCATAAGTCCTTTTTTGTTTTAAATGTATGTTTACAATTATTCTTTATTGTCCTTGCCGCTGGTGTTTGCAACTACACTTCAAGCACTGCCGTTATACCACAATATGTCATTGTTTATCTCACAAAGTTAAAAAATCTTTTCCAATTCCCAATAAAAATGCATGAAAACTTTACAACCCCCATTTCCGCTATTCTCCCAGTTGGAAAATTCAAAAGAATGAATTTGTTGTGAATGTGATGTTTCTCGATTATTTTATATAACTTTACGCATAAATCACGGAGTTTTGCACAAGCGAATGGCAAAAGAGGCTTACTGATGTGCTTGAGATCAATTTTGCCTCGGTAATGTGGGGCTTTGACAAGCATCTCAACGTAACTCTTTATTCACGTTCCTGATTGTGACACTTCTGAGTATTGATAAACAAGGATTTATAACAGTAGAGAGTAATAGCATGGCAGTTGTTATACACATTTAAGAATCAGAGTATAATGCAATTCTGCGACAGGCTGTCGCAGTTATTGACCGGTCAAGAGCTATGGTGGCAACGACAATATGCTCTGCCATCGGTGCTGCTCATTGGGAAATAGGGAAGTTGCTTCACAATAGTAAAATTGAGAGCAAGCATGGGAGTGGTGTCGTAAATCGTTTGTCTTATGATTTGAAGCAACGCTATCCTCAGATGGGTGTCTCACCTAGAAATCTGTGGGATATGAAGTAGTTTTATGAGCGTTTTTGTGACAGCGAGCAAAAACTGCGACAAGCTGTCGCAGTTTTGCCCTGGGGACATGTGCTGACTTTGATGCGGAAGTTCGGAAATGATGATAATGCTATATTGTATTATGCTCAAGAAGTCGTATCTAAAGGCTGGAGCCGTGAACTTCTATCATCAGCCATCTCTATGAAAATGCACCTGAAAAAGAGCAAGCCATCGGACAATAATTTTGTGCAAACACTACCTTCCACTCAGGCGATGTTTGCTAATGAGGTGTTCAGAAGTGGCTACAATTTGGGATTCCTTGGTGTGAAAAACCCAATACTAGAAACAGAACTAGAAACACGATTGGTTGAAAAGATTAAACAGTTCCTTTTGGAACTTGGAAAAGGCTTCACTTATATAGGAAAACAATACGAACTCGAATACAACGGGAAGAAGAGCAGGGTTGATATGCTGTTTTTCCATCGTGGATTGCATTGTCTCGTCGCTATTGATTTGAAGATTGGTGAATTCAAACCTGAATATGCAGGCAAAATGAACTATTATCTGTCTATGCTTGACCGTTTAGAGCGAAGAGAAGATGAAAACCGGTCTATCGGTATCATTCTATGTGCCGAGAAAGATCGTATGGAAGTGGAACTGGCATTGGAAGACATGGGAAAACCCATTGGCGTAGCCGACTATCAATTGATAGTTCCACAGGAAGAATTAAAGAAAGTTGTTGCTGATGAAGTGGAGGCTTTTGGCAAAGAATATTCCTTTCCCACAAAGACTGATAGTTGATTGAAATAAATTGATAGTATAAAAATCAAGTGGACAATCACGTCTACTTCTATTTAGAAGATTAAGTTGACCGAAACGTAATAATTTTATGAAAAGAAGTTGGATCATTGGAATAACCACCTGACTTTGGCAGTTTTTCCTATATGTTTTTCGCTAATTCCTGATTAACAGGAGATAAGTGATTTTTTTGTGCGTTTGTTTTGGGTGACCCGCAGTTAAATTTTGTAAATTTATAGCAGGTTTAACTTTCGAAAACTAAACAAAATTCCACTCCACCGAACGGCGAATTGAGGCGCATATCTGCGCTACCTCGTGTCGTACAAGCTCGAAAAGAACTGGTTCGAATATTAAGCTGCTCGGCATATGACTGAGCGTCAACAAAATCATCGTATCGCGAAAACGATCCCAACGATCAGCATCGGGCTTGAAGACGGCTCAATCCATATCCGCTCCCTGCTCAACACCGGTGAAGAACGACAACTTGCGCTCCTGATTATAGGCTAAATCTGTTTTGGGTGACCCATTGTCAAAGTCAGGAAATAGGATGCAACATTGTCGTGGGCCGGCACAAGACCGGCCCCTACAAGTCGGTTTAACCATGGCGGCGACTTCGCCAATGCATGCGGTGCTTGCTGCGATGGTGGCGAGGGGACTCGTGCCGCGTGTGGGCTTGCGGGGCTGGCGGCGGTGGAAGTGTAGTGAGTTTTTTCGTGGGAATAGGGTGAAATTGGTTTATTTTCACTACCTTTGCACCCTCAAAAGTATTTATATGGCAACATTTCAAGAATTAGGGGTCCGCGAGGATCTGCTACGGGCAATCAGCGAGTTAGGGTATGAGACGCCGATGCCCATCCAAGAAAAAGTGATTCCACACCTGCTCAACGAGGACAGCGACGTCGTGGGCCTGGCCCAGACGGGCACGGGCAAGACGGCCGCCTTCGGCTTGCCCACGCTGCAGCGCATCGACACCAGCAACACTGCCACGCAGGCCATCATACTCGACCCCACGCGTGAGTTGTGCCTGCAGACGTGCAGCGACCTCACCGACTATGCTAAATATATCGACGGCCTCACGATACTGCCCGTGTATGGCGGCAGCAGCATCGAGGTGCAGATACGCGCCCTGCGCTGTGGCGTGCAGATTATCGTGGCCACGCCGGGCCGCCTGCTCGACCTCATCAAGCGCGGCGAGGTGAAACTCGAGCAAGTGAACACGGTGATCCTCGACGAGGCCGACGAGATGCTCAACATGGGCTTTGTCGACGACATCAACGAGATACTGAGCCACGTGCCCCAGGAGCGCAAGATGCTCATGTTCTCGGCCACGATGCCCCGCGAGATTGCCAATATTGCCAAAAACTACATGCACAACCCGCAGGAATATGTGATAGGCACCAAGAATGAGAGCTCGGCCAACGTGCGCCACATCTACTACATGGTGCGCGCCCACGACAAGTATCTGGCCCTGAAGCGCATTGTCGACTACCTGCCACGCATCTACGGCATCATCTTCTGCCGCACGCGCGCCACGGCCCAGGAAGTGGCCAGCAACCTCATACAAGACGGCTACAACGCCGATGCCCTGCATGGCGACCTGAGCCAGGCCCAGCGCGACGCTGTGATGAAGAAATTCCGCGAGCGCAACTTGCAGCTGCTGGTGGCTACCGACGTGGCTGCCCGTGGCCTCGACGTCGACGACCTCACCCACATCATCAGCTACAGCCTGCCCGACGACAACGACGTCTACAACCACCGCAGCGGGCGCACGGGCCGTGCCGGCAAGACGGGCGTGAGCATCGCCATCATCCACAGCCGCGAGCGTGGCAAGCTGCGCGAGATTGAGCGCCACATTGGCAAGCAATTTGAGCGCCGCGAGGTGCCCAAGCCCAAGGAGATCATCGAGAAGCAGCTCTTCAACCTGGCCGACCGCCTCGAGAAGGTGGAGGTGAAAGAAGACGAGATTGCCGAGTTCCTGCCCAGCGTGCTCAAGAAGCTCTCGTGGCTCAGCAGCGAGGAGTTGCTCAAGCGCCTGCTCTCGCTCGAGTTCAACCGCTTGCTCGACTACTACAAGGATGCCCCGGTGCTCGACTATGTGCCCGAGAAGAAACC
>OMUK01000062.1 GCA_900314215.1 uncultured Prevotellaceae bacterium | reverse complement strand
AAACACGAAAGTAGGAGATAAGCACCTATGACTAGTGTTTACCTCCTACTCGATTATCTTTGTGTAGCTATTTACACACCTTCTATAAAACAACCAACTGATAATGAAAACCAAACAACGCACAAGGGGCTTTGCCGCTGCATTTGTGTCGGCTTGCACGTTTGCCCTGTTACCACTGTTTTCGGTGCCGGTGATGAATGCCGGCATGGAAACACCGTCGGTACTCATCTACCGCTTTCTTTTCGGCTCTATTTTCATATTGGCAGGTATGCTCTACTTGCATATCGACCTCAAAATCACGTTGAGCGACCTGTGGCGCCTTGTGGTGCTGGCCGTGCTCAACGATTTCACAGCGCTCACCCAGTTCTATAGCTTCCAGCATATCGACTCGGGAGCGGCAATCACGATATTCTCGGTCTATCCCGTGTTCACCTGCCTCATCATGGTGCTGTTTTTCCACGAGCGACTCACGCTGCGCACCGCCATCGCCATCGTGCTGGCCGTGGTGGGCGTGGGGGTTGTGTCGGGCATCGACCTGGGTGGCGGCACCGAGGCCGACCTGCTCGAGGGCATGTCGCTGGCTCTTGCTGCCGGTCTGTCATATTCGCTCTACATGGTGCTGGTGCCCGTGCTGGGCGTGGACGACATGCACAGCCTCAAGCTCACCTTCTACGTGTTTGTGCTTGGCTTGGGATTTCTGCTCATTTTCACACCCTTCACCCCGGCGGGCATTCAGCCCGTGGGCGACTGGCAGGTGGCAGCCACATTGCTGTTGCTGGGATTGGTGCCTACGGCCATTTCCAATTTAACCCTCATCGTGGGCTTGCGCAACATAGGCAGCACCCTCACCTCGATACTGGGCGACCTTGAGCCTCCCGTGGCGATGACGGTGGGCGTGCTTGCCCTGGGCGAGAAGGTGACGGCAGTGCAAGTAGTGGGGCTCGTGCTCATCGTGCTTGCCGTGTCGATTATTATCTTGAAGAAGAGTGGCAAAGCGGCAACAGTGAGAACCGGCAAATAAAAAATATTCTATATTGGTTTAATTTTAAAAAAGTAATGCAACAAGCAGCAATGGAGAATGCAGCACAGTGCAAGAGTCGCACCCGGGGTTTTATCAACGCCATGATATCGTCGTGTTCGTTCGGGCTCATCCCGCTTTTTTCGGTCCCCGTCATGGAGGCTGGCATGGAGACGCCGTCGTTGCTCATCTACCGGTTCTTCTTTGGCGCAATCTTCATCCTCATGGGCATGGCCTACATGAGAATAGGCCTTAAAATCACGCTCGGGCAATTTTGGCGCATCTTGATACTGGCTCTGTCCAACGATGTGACGGCGCTCGCCATGGTTTATGGCTACAACTTCATGCCCAGCGGAGCGGCCTGCACCATCCAGTTCTCCTATCCCATCTTCACCTGCCTGCTCATGATGGCCTTCTTCCACGAGCGGCTCACGCTGCGCACGGCCTTTGCCATCGTGCTGGCTGTGGTGGGCGTGGCGGCGCTCTCGGGCATCGACATGACGGGGTGCGACAGCAGGGTGTGGATAGGCGTGGGCCTGGAGTTGCTTGCCGGCCTCTCCTATGCTGTCTACCTGGTGCTCGTGCCGGTGCTCAATGTGAGCAAAATGGACTCGCTGAAGCTCACCTTCTACGTCTTCCTGCTGGGCGGTGTGTTGCTGGTGCTCTTCACGCTGTTCACCCCCACAGGCATCCAGCCCATAGGCAGCTTGAAAATAGGAGGCACCTTGCTGCTGCTGGGCCTGGTGCCCACGGCTGTTTCCAACTTCACCCTCATCGTGGGGCTCAAGAACATAGGCAGTACCCTCACCTCGATTCTGGGCGCTCTCGAGCCTCTCACGGCTATGGCGGTGGGCGTGCTCGTGTTTGCCGAGCCGTTCGACCTGGTCACGCTGCTTGGCCTGGTGTGCATCGTGGCGGCAGTGCTGGTATTGATTATGAAGGGCGTGAAGCTCTCGTCGCTTTTCTCCAAGTGCAGCAAGCGTCGGTAGCCAGTGGTCTCGAGCCGCACAAGGTGCGCTGGTTCTCATTTCATTCTGCTTCCCATCGCGACGATTGAGAAGTAAATTGTCGATATTTTTTGGAGTTTAGACCAGAAATGTTTATTTTTGCGCTTTCATTTGTCACAAAATGAAAGAAAGAGATTACTAATTCAATATTTTTCAAACAAAAACCTTTAATGTGTATGGATTTATCTAAACTCCTTTTTGCTGCCTTCATGGTAGGCGCTGCCGCCACGGCACAAGCTCAAGTGGTGTCGCAAGATGTAGTTGCAGCTCAGCAGTCACAAATCATGCGTCTCGACGCCCAGGCCGCCCAGGCTGCCGGCGCGCTCGAGCAGGCTCCAGCCGGCTACAAGCTGCCGCAGGCCATGATGGCCGATGCCCAAAGTGTGCGTTACCGTCGCCCCGCCGGCGCCTTCTATGCCGGCGTGTCGACCAAGACCAACCTCAAGACGTGCCCCTACATCATTGCCTCGCCCTTCCGCGTGAACACCTGGCAGAACACGTCGCAAAACATTGGCGATAGCTATGTCTGGAAATGGAACGAGATCGTCATGAATTACAAGGGCGGCGACGACACGCTCACCGTCGACGGCAAGGACCTGAGCCAGTACTACCTGTTGCAATACGACCAGGTGCCCACGCTCATGGCCGTTGGCCCCAGCGACGACACCCTGAGCTACACCCTGCACTCGAGCTACGGCACCCGCACCTACTATAGCGACGTGGTGGCCGTTCCCAACCCCAACGCCATCCTGGGCCTCTTTGGCACCTATGGCAACTGGCTGAGCTCGAGCAAATACTTCGGCTACTACGACCGCGAGGGCAAGTACTCGCAGGCCATCACCCACTACACCGTGGCTGGCGACGCCTCCACCTCGTCGTGGTTTGGCAAGAATGCCAAGGGCAATACCAACGCTTGCGCCACAGCCTTTGAGAAGCCCGACCACCCCTATGTGCTCACCCGCGTGAATGCCCTCTTCTGCAACGCCCGCTTCAAGAATCCCGTGAAGCTGCACGCCGCCGTGTATCGCCTCAAGGAGATTCCCGATAGCGCCCACGCCGTGCCCACCACCCTCGAGCTCATTGCCAAGGGTGAGGCCGAGCTCAACGAGGACGCCATCCAGTACCAAAGCGGCCGCTGGGGCACCCTCGAGTTCCCCCTCAAGGCCACCTACAACGGCCAGGAATACGACGTGACGCCCGAGATTAGCTATCCCATCCTGGTTGTGGTGGGCGGCTACGACAACGACAACATCACGCAATTCAACCTCATGGTCTCGCGCGACGGCGTCGACGAGGGTATGGGCGAACTGGGCTACCTGTGCAACGTCGACACGCTGGGCAACCTGCTCAACGCCCGCGGTTTCCTGGGCAACTGGACCTCGCTCGTGCTTCACTCGGCTCCCTCGATTTTCATCCAGACCGTGCACACCTATCTCAAGGTGTATACCGACAGCACCAATGCTGCCAACACCGAGGCCGACCTCACCTATTATGCTCCCGCTACCGGCGGCGAGAACAATGTCGACCTCTACTCCTACTTGCAGTCGAGCGGCCTGTGGACCGTGACCGATGCCCAAGGCGCCAATGTGCCCGATTGGGTGCACGTGGCTCTCACCGACTCGATGAGCGGCACCAACTATGCAGGCCACACCATCATGAACCTCAAGGTCGACGCCATGCCCGAGGGCCTCAACATGCGCGAGGCTAAGATACGCCTGTGGTATCCCGGCAGCGAGCTCATCTACACCGTGGTGCAAGAGAGCGGCACTGGCGTGAAGAGCGTCGACATGCAGGGCTTCAAGGCCCGCGTGGTGGGCGGCGACTTCGCCATCGAGACCAGCAAGGCCACCCCAGCCAGCATCTACAACCTCACCGGCCAGCTCGTGAAGAGCGTCACCCTGAGCCAGGGCACCAACGTCGTCGACGGCCAGAACCTGAGCCGCGGCCTCTACATCGTGCGCCTGGCCGACGGCTCGTCGCTCAAAGTCTTGAAGTAGCCGTGAGCAGGGCAGCGTCCCCACGCGCGCAAGCCACTACTTGAAATATAGCACCCCAAGAGCCCGCTTTGGCGCCCTTGGGGTGCTTTGTTTTTGGGGCTGTGAGAAATTTTTAGTAATTTTGTAGGTTGAAAATTAGACTTACACAGGAATTAAGAGATAAATGGAAGAAGAACTGGAATTGAACCAGAACCAAGCCGGCGACGACCAGCAGGCAAGCGACTTTGGCGGCTATGAGAAACTGGTGACGCTCACCCCGCGTGAGCACATCAGGTTGCGCCCGGGCATGTACATTGGCAAGCTGGGCGACGGCAGCCAGAGCGACGACGGCATCTATGTGCTCATCAAGGAGGTGATCGACAACAGCATCGACGAGTACAACACGGGCTTTGCCAAGCCCATCATCACCATCGATGTGGCCGACGGCACGGTCACCATTCGCGACTATGGCCGCGGCATCCCGCTCGACCAGGTGAAAGACGCCTCGAGCAAGATGAACACCGGCGCAAAATACGACTCCAAAAACTACAAGCGCTCGGTTGGCCTCAACGGCGTGGGCATCAAGGCCGTCAACGCCCTGTCGCGTGACTTCTACATACGCTGCGTGCGCGACGGCCAGTGCGCTGCCGTGACCTATCGCGAGGGCCTGGTCACCAGCGAAACGGGCATCATCGATGCCGCCCCCGACGAGGAAAACGGCACCCTGGTGCGCTTCACCCCCGACGACACCATCTTCAAGAACTACCAGTTTCACGACGATATCATCGAGGCCCTGGTCAAGAACTACTCCTTCCTCAACACCGGCCTCACGCTGGTGTATAACGGCCGCCGCTACCACTCTCGCAACGGCCTGCTCGACCTGGTGAAGGAAAACATGACCAACGACCCGCTCTACAAGCCCATGTATTTCAAGGGCGACGACATCGAGGTGGTGATCACCCACGCCGCGCAGATAGGCGAGGAGTTCTACTCCTTTGTCAACGGCCAGCACACCACCCAGGGCGGCACCCACCAGACGGCCTTCCGCGAGGCCTTGTCGCGCACCATCAAGGAGTTCTACGGCAAGAACTTCGAGTATAGCGACATACGCAACGGCATCGTGGCCGCCATCTCAATCAAGGTAGAGGAGCCTGTGTTTGAGTCGCAGACCAAGATCAAGCTGGGCAGCAACGTGATGTGGAAAGACGGCCCCACCATCTATAAGTTTATCAACGACTTCATCAAGAAGGAACTCGACGACTACTTGCACAAGGATGCCGAGACCGCCGAGGTGCTCCTGAAAAAGATACAGGAGAGCGAGCGTGAGCGCAAGGCCATAGCCGGCGTCACCAAGCAAGCCCGCGAGCGCGCCAAGAAGGTGGCGCTCAACAACAGCAAGCTGCGCGACTGCCGCGTGCACTTCAACGACGCCCGCGCCCCCAAGGACAACGACCGCCGCGAGGAGAGCTCCATTTTCATCACCGAGGGCCTCTCGGCAAGCGGCAGCATCACCAAGATACGCGACGTGGAGACCCAGGCGGTGTTCTCACTGCGTGGCAAGCCGCTCAACACCTATGGCCTGCAGCCCGCTCAGGTGGTGCAGAACGAGGAATTCAGCCTGCTGCAAGCCGCCCTCAACATCGAGGACAGCATCGACAACCTGCGCTACAACAAGGTGATCGTTGCTACCGATGCCGATGTCGACGGCATGCACATCCGCCTGCTGCTGCTCACCTATTTCCTGCAATTCCATCCCGAGCTCATCAAGACGGGCCACCTCTACATTCTGCAGACACCCCTCTTCCGCGTGCGCAACCGCAAGGAGGCCAAGCGCAAGAGCCGCGCAGCCGGCCGCGAGGCCAAGGCCATCAAGCCCGAGACCTACTATTGCTACACCGACGAGGAGCGCGTGCGCGCCATCAACAAGCTGGGCGACAACGCCGAGATCACCCGATTCAAGGGCCTGGGCGAAATCAGCCCCGATGAGTTTGCCGACTTCATAGGCCCCGACATGCGCCTCGACCGCGTGCAGCTGCGCAAGGAGGACTCGGTCAACAAGATGCTCGAGTTCTTCATGGGCAAGAACACGATGGAGCGCCAGGAGTTTATCGTCGACAACCTGGTCATCGAGGACGACGAGGACATCACCGTGCATTGATACTACTGTGTGTGAAGTTTTCTACGCTATATAACTATAAGAAATTATGAGCAACAAGATAGCCCTGTTTCAAGGGTCGTTCGACCCATTCACCCGCGGTCATGAATCGATTGTGCAGCGGGCACTCACCATCTTCGACCAGGTCGTGGTGCTTGTGGTGCACAACAGCCTCAAGCACGGCTTCTTCGACGTCGACACCCGTGTCAAGATTATCGAGGACACCTTCCGCAACGAGCCCCGCGTGCGGGTGATGGCCAGCGACGGCCTCACCATCGACGTGGCACGCCAGGTGGGCGCTTGCTGCTTCATTCGCGGCGTGCGCACCGTGCAGGACTACGAGTATGAGATGGGCATCGCCGAGGTCAATCTCAAGTTCTCGGGCATCGAGACCATGTTGCTCTACACCCGCCCCGAGTTGAGCCACATCTCCAGCACCATCGTGCGCGAGTGGCTCAAGTACGGCAAAGACATGACCGGCTACCTCCCCCAGGGCCTCAGCAAGCCCATGCTCACCCACCTCCTCACCCGGCACCAATAAAAAGCTCGCCCCCGCAAAATCACCTCATCAATGGAATCGTGTGGAACCTCCGTGAGGAGGTTCGCCATCGCCATCGCTATCCCATCACTGCCCGCTTGCGCTCAGGGCGCTCTCTTTGTTGGTCACGGGATTGGCGTAGATGCCTAGGAAGATGTTGAGGAGGGCTTCGGGGTCGTCGACGTAGTCGTAGCGGTGCAGCTGCTGCAGGTGGGCGATGAAGGCCTGCTTCTGCTCGCTGGTGTAGCGATTCTCGTAGCGGCGCTGGCCGTAGAGCATGTCGTGGGCAATGTAGTTGTTGGGCGTGAGCTTGTAGGCGGCGATGATGCGCTCGTCGAGCAACTGGGCCACTTGGCGGTGGTAGTCGGTATTGGTGCAGTCGTTGAATTGCATGAGCTCACTGTGCGTTATGGGGCGCCCTATGGCAAAATGCACCTGCCCCTTGGGCTGCACGATGCCGGTGATGATGCTGGTGAGGTCCTCGCCGGGCTTCTTGATGTATTTCTCGGCGCGCGGCCTTCCCCTGGGGTGGAGTAAGGAGAATGGCCGTTGCACTTCTTATTGGAATTTCTTACTGTGAATTTTAAAAAAAAAAAGATTAATAAATGTTTTGAATTTTAATTTGTTTTAATTATATTTGCCAACGTGCTAAAATCCATAATATATGAAGAATAAACCTTATGTAACAATCTTATTGATGTTCCTGTTTTGTTCTTGCAATATGGAATATATAGGAGAGGAATCAAGTAAAGAAGAGGCTTCTTCCAAAGTGTTCTCTTATGAAACTGTTCTTAATTCTTCTGCCTGGCAATCATATACGTCTACACGAGAACGTATCAATGCTTGTCAGTTGCCTGATTCTGTGCTGAAGAATGCTTCGACTGCCGACCTTGTTGCTTATTGTGCTTCAATGCCGATGAATGCGGTTTGCTATGCTTATGACAACCCCATGGAGGGTGCCATTATCTTGTGCTGTCTTTTTCACGTGTAGGAATATATGAAGCATATTTTAGATATTATGATAGTTCTGGTCGTATGGTAGGCGAATATAGTTTTGAGCCTATCATAGAACCTTAAGTTTTAAATATTTGAATTGTTAAATCTGAAAATTTATTTTAATATGAAGCTTAAATGTTTTTTCCTGTTTCTGTGCACTGTCTTTTTGTTTACCGCCTGTGGCAACGGCGACAACGGTGTTAACCCAGGATACGGGTCGGTAAAAAGGGTTTATGATGGGGACAACATAGTATTTCTTGCCGGAGGAGTCTATACAACTATAAATAATCACATCACAGCATATACTATCGATTCGGCATTTGCCAACACTACGTGGAAGCGTGAGCAACTCTTCGTGTATGATGATAACTGGATTTCTGGTAACCTCCAAGGGGAAAAATCCTTTGGAAATTTTGTCGTAGCTACTTTGTTGCCCGATAGTACGGTTTTGTATGATGGCAACATTCCCTCTTTTTCTAAGTTTACTATAGCGCGAAATGTGCTCACCATCCCTGCTAATCCAACTTCGAGCACTTATAGTCCTGTGCCCGATACTTATGAGATTGTTGCCATCCGCCTCACTGCGGGCGACAAGCTCATGGTGATGGACAAGAAGGAATTGAACAACCAGGTGCCTCGCATCGACGGCTTCAACCGCAACACCACGGTGATGCGCACGGTGTGGCGTGCCGATTAACCGCAAGAACGCTATGACACGCTTCAACGCAATTATTGCCGCCCTCCTGCTGGCGGGTGGTGCCTCATTGCAGGCTCACGGGCAGGCAGGCGCCAGTCGCCGTTCTGCGAGCGACACAGTGCCCGTGGGCATGCAACTGGAGCTGGGCGATGTGGTGGTGTATGGCAGCCACCGCGACTTCGGGCTGCGCTCGTCGCAGATGAGTGCTGTATCGGTGACCCCAGCGATGATTGAGCGCACCCCAGTATTCTTTGGAGAGCCCGATGTGCTCAAGTCGCTCCAGCGCACACCTGGCGTGCAGCCTGCAACCGAGGGCACTGCTGGCATCTATGTGCGCGGCGGCGACTATGACCAGAACTATATCACCCTCGATGGCTCGCCCATATACAATGTCGAGCACATGAAGGGCTTTGTGAGTGCTTTCAATCCCGACATGGTGCAGGGCATCTCGCTCTATCGTGGCGGATTCCCGGCCCGCTATGGCTCGCGCCTGTCGAGCGTGGTGGATGTGGGCATCGAGCCAGGCGATTTTGCCAGCTATCACGGCAAGCTCAGCTTGGGCGTGCTCTCCTCTCGCCTGCAAGTGGCTGGCCCCATCTGGAAGAGCCACACCTCGTTTAACCTGGGCGCCCGTGTGTCGTATTTCGACCTCATTGCCAAGCCCATCCTCGACAAGGTGTATGACAACAGCGACGGCCTGAAGGGCTACGAGAACATGGGATACTGGGATGTGACAGCAAAACTGGTGCACCGGTTCAACCCCTCGCACCGCCTCTCGGCCATGGTATATTACGGCTACGACCGCGACCATGACGAGCCCAGCAACAGCGACCGGGTGACCGACCTGCGCGACAACCCCTATGTGCACGACTATGAGAAAATACGCTTCGAGGACCACCGCGCCTATTCCACCAAGTCGGGCTGGCACAACCTGCTTGCCAGCCTCTACTGGACTGCATGGTTCTCGCCCCGGGTGCGACTCAACACCAACTTGAGTTACAGTGCCTACAAGTATGACTTGAAATTTGACTACACGGTAGCATCGCACAACGAGGACAAGGAGAAAATGCTCTACGACTACAACGAAAACGTTGTGCAGCAGTTCAAGACCCTCATCAGCGAGGTGGCGCTCACCAGCGATGTGCTGTGGTCGCCGCTCAGCAATCACATGCTCAGGGCTGGTGTGAGCCTGAGCCGGCAGCGCCTGAAGCCCGAGGCCGGAGTGAGCCGCGTCTACGACAAGGTGAAACTCGTTGAGGTGGACGAGAGCGGCGGCCTGCGCTATGCCAGCGATGCCGACACCCTGTATTTTCATGTGAGCGAGAAGCAATATCTCAACACCTGGAGTGCCTATGTCGAAGATGACTTCACCCCCTTTGGCGCACTCAGGCTCAATGCCGGCTTCCGTGCCATTGTTTACTCGGTGAGAGGGCACACCTCTTTCTCTCCCGAGCCACGTCTCTCGGCACGCCTCATGATGGGCAGCAATCTTGCCCTGAAGGCTTCCTATGCCCGCATGTCGCAAGGCATTCACCGTCTGGTGAGCGGCAACCTAGTGATGGCAAGCGACCGCTGGGTGGCCATGACAAGCGACATCCCCATGATGAAGAGCGACCAGTGCGCGCTGGGGCTCGATGCCAGCCTGCCCTGGCACTTGAGTCTCTCGGTCGAGGGCTACTACAAGTGGCTCAAGAATTTGATCGACTACCGCGACGGCGTGTCGTATAACATGACCCAGGTCGACTGGCGCGACCTGGTGGCTGTGGGCAAGGGACACAGTTACGGCTTGGAGCTGATGCTGGAGCGCAAGGCGGGCAACCTCACGGGCTGGCTCAGTTACACGTGGTCGAAGTCGCTGCGCCAGTTCAACGGGCATGGCAATGTGGTGAACGGCGGACGCGAATTTTATGCTCCCACCGATCATCGCCACAATTTCAACATCACTGTCACTCAGCATTTCTCGCTCTCGCATCACTGGAATCTCGACCTCACCGCGGCCTGGTCCTATCTCACTGGCCGCCGTGGCACCATTGCCAACACCATGGTGACGCCCCCGGCACTCTATGAGTACTATGCGGGTGAGGCCGACGGAACCACCTCAGGCCAATATATCTCCTTCCCGCAGTGGGTGAACCGCACTTTTTTTATTTTACACATGGGCGATACCCCTGAGCAGTTCTACACCACCCACAACCGCAACACCTATGTGCTGCCTGCCATTCACCATCTCGACCTCACGGCAAGTTTCTCGCATAGCTGGAAATATGGTGAGAGCGCGGTGGCGCTGAGCATCTACAACGTCTACGACCGGCTCAATGTGAGCAACGTCTATGTGGGGTTCAAGGACACTCATGCGGTGCTCAAGGGCATGTGCCCATTCCCGTTTATGCCCTCGCTCTCGTTCACCCACAAGTTTTAATCAATACGTAATTTTGTGTTTTAAATGATTGTCGTCAATAAAAATTGCATCATGAAATCGGCTAAAACTTTCATATTCGCATTGCTTCTCACCCTCTTGGCCGGTGGCACCACAAGTTGTGAGAAGACCATCGACTTCGAAAGCGATGTGCAGCCCGAGCTGTGCCTCTCGTCGGTGGCCGTGGTGGGCGAACCGCTGGAGGCCTACGTGTCGCACAGCCTGCCCAGCGACGAGGCCTACAACTTTGAGGCTTTCCCCAACTACAACGAGCAGCAGCGCAAGTACTATCTCGACCAGCTCGCCATCAAGGATGCCACCGTGAAGCTCACAGTGAACGGCGACACCACCTACGACCTCACCTACAATGCCGACACGGCCTACTACGTGTGCACCTACGTGCCCAAAGCCGGCGACCGCCTTGTGCTCACGGCCCAAGCCCAGGGCTACGACCCCGTGCAGGCCACCACGGTGGTGCCCGAGGCTGTGCCCGTTGCCCAGTTGCAATGTGAGACGCTCTACGACCAAGTCGACCCCGACCTGCGGCGCCAGGAAGCTATGGCTGGTTTCGACATTTGGGGCATCGACTCTATCGCCCGCATCACATTCCGCTTCACCGACCCGCCTGAGCAACAGAACTATTACCGCCTGCTCGTGCGCAGCGTGGGGCGGTACTACTATTTCAGCACTGCCACAGCCAACTCGGTGTGCGACGTATTCAACTCGGCCGACCCCATTTTCTACGACGCGCTCATCACCCGCTCCTATCACAGCTGGCCCGTTTATTTTCAGAACGTGTTCGACGACCACCTCGTGGATGGCCGCTGCAGCTATCCCGTCACGGTGGAGTCGAGGCTGCGCCGTGCCGATTTTGAGCGCTACATCAGGCTGGAGCTGCAGAGCATCACTCCCGAGCTCTATGAGTATCTCAAGAGCATCAGGCACTACGAGATGGGAAACCGCAGCGACGTGTATGCCGACCCCACAGTGATCTATACCAATGTGGAGGGTGGCTGGGGCATCTTTGGTGCCCTCAATGCACGGCCTGTCACCATCTGGCTCCAGCGCTAAGCCTTCACTTGCCGCTGGCGGCGAGGCGCTCGTGGCTGGTCACGGGATTGGCATAGATGCCTAGGAAGATGTTGAGCAGGGCCTCGGTGTCGTCGACGTAGTCGTAGCGGTGCAGCTGCTGCAGGTGGCGGGTGAAGGCCTGCTTCTGCTCGCTGGTGTAGCGGTTCTCGTAGCGGCGCTGGCCGTAGAGCATGTCGTGGGCAATGTAGTTGTTGGGCGTGAGCTTGTAGGCGGCGATGATGCGCTCGTCGAGCAGCTGGGCCACCTGGCGGTGATAGTCGGTGCTGGTGCAGTCGTTGAATCGCATGAGCTCACTGTGCGTTATGGGGCGCCCTATGGCAAAATGCACATGCCCCTTGGGCTGCACGATGCCGGTGATGATGCTGGTGAGGTCCTCGCCAGGCTTCTTGATGTATTTCTCGGTGCGCGACATGTAGAGCTCTATGGCCTTGAGCACGTCGCAGGGCTCCCACTCGTAGCTCACCGTCACGGGCACGATGTGCAACTGGTCGAGCGCCTCGATCTTGTCGCGGGGATGGCTCAGGCAAAACATCTTGATGATGCCCTGGTCGGTCGAGTCGTTGCCGTCCTTGGTGCGGCCGTTGCGCTGGGCTATCCACACCGACTGGTGCAAGTTCACAATGGCGTTGCGTATGTAGCTTGACAGATGCAGGCTCGATAGGTAGAAGTCCTTCATGTTGCCGCCGCGCTCCACGCGAAACATCTTGTTGCTCTTGCCGATGTCGATCACCAGCTGGCCCTGCATCAAGTTGGCGCCAAAGGTGATCTCGCTCGTGTCGTGCCCGTGGGCCACCAGCACGTTTTGCAACAGCGAGGCATCGAGCATGATGTCGCGGTGGTTGCTCACAAAGAGGTAGCTGCCGCCCGGCTCGATGTGGCTGGCGCCGTCGCAGGTGAACGAGGTGGTGCTGTTGGCGATGATGCGGTCGTTGGCCACGCGCATCACCTGGTACTGGAAGTCGCGTATCGTGCGAAACGAGAGCATCAGGTCGCGCACCTGCTCAAGCGGCCGGCCGGGAAACACATGGCTGGCCAGCAGCGGGAAAAACTCATTGTCCACAATGCGACGCATGGCTGCGGGCAGCTCGGCGTCGGTATAGGGGCGTATGTCGTCGAAATTTTCCATAAGTGTTTAGGATTCGCGCTTGCGCAGGTCGATGAATTTCACGGGCTTGCGCGACTTGGCGGGGAAGTTGATGGCGTGCACCTCGGCCGGGTCGGCAATCACCACCTTGGGAGCCACGCGCAGGTGGGCGCGGAAGCGGTCCTTCAGGGCCTTCACTGCGTCGTATTCCACAGGGTGCTTCAGGCCCACTTTCACGATCACGTCGTCGGTGCCGCTCTCGCTGTCTTGCACGGTCACCACATAGTTCTCCACGTTCTCGATGTTGTCGAGCACGTCGTTGATGGCTGGCGGATACAGGGTGGTGCCCTTGAGCTTGATCATGTTGTTTTTGCGGCCCACCAGCGGGGTGAGGCGGTAGCTGTTGCGGCCGCACTTGCAGGGCTCCACAATCTTGGCGCACATGTCGCCGGTGCGGAAGCGCAGCAGCGGCATGCCCTCAACGCCCAGGGTGGTCACCACCACCTCGCCCACCTGGCCGTCGTCGACGGGCATGTCGTCGTCGCCTATGATTTCCACGATGATGAGCTCGGGGTGCACGTGGCCGCCTTGCCCATACTGGCACTCGCTGAAGGTGGCGCCCATCTCGGTCGACGAGTAGGTGGCATAGAGGTCGACGTCCCATTTCTCCTTGATCTTGCGGCCCAGCAGGTTGAGGCTGAAGTCTTGGTTGCGCAGTCCCTCGCCTATGCCTATGATGCGCTTCACGCTCGAGTTGCGGTAGTCGATGCCGTGGTCCTCGGCCCACTGGATGAGGCGCAGTATGAACGAGGGCACGCACATCACCGAGTCGGGCTTGATGCGCTCGATGGTGTCCCACTGCAGCTCGGGAATGCCGTTGCCCACGCGTATGATGCTTGCCCCCAGCTCGCGTATGCCCAGGAAATAGGCCAGCCCTGCCATAAATCGCTTGTCGATTGTGGTCATGAGTTGCAGGATGTTGCCCGGGTGAAGGCCTGCACAGGCAAACGATTTTTTCTCGTTGTAGGCCAGCCGCTGCAGGTCTTGCTCGGTGCAGCAGAAGGTGACCGGGTCGCCCAGTGTGCCCGAGGTGGTGATGTAGTCGATCACTTTCTCCTTGGGCACGCACAGGAATTCCTCGTTGAAGAGCTGCAGGTCCTTCTTCTCGGTGAAGGGTATCTTCACCAGGTCGTCGAGGGTCTTGATTTTGTCGACATTGATGTGATACTTGTCAAATGTGCGCTGGTAGTAAGGAGAGTGGTCCTTGAGGTAGTGCAACGCGGTGTTGAGCTTCTGCTCTTGAAACTCCTTGATGGTTTCGACCGATTGAAATTCTATGTCGTCGTGTGGATACATGTTTAGTTATAGTATTTTGTTTTCTTTTAACCAGTTGATAAAGGCATCGAGCCAGTGAGAGGCCTCTTGGCTCGTCTTGCTGGCAGTGGTGCCAAAGCCATGGCCTCCTGTGGCATATTGCAGGTACAGGTGCGGCACATGGTGGGCGGTGAGCGCCGAGTCCATGAGCACGCTGTTGTGGTAGTCGACGATGGGGTCGTCGAGGCAGTTGAGCAAGAACACGGGGCACTTGATGCGCCCGGCGTGCTTCTCCATCGAGAGCGAGTCGCGCAGCACAGGGTCATGCTGCCGCTTCTCGCTCATGAGGCCGCGGCGGCTGCGGCCGTGGGTCCACTTGCTCGACATGCTCACCACGGGATAGATGGGGGCGATGAAGTCGGGAGCAAGCGACACATCGGGATTTATGCCAAAAACCGACAAAAAATTGGTCTCGGCATTCTCGGCGCTCATGAGGGCTTGGTGACCGCCTGCCGAGAAGCCCATCACGCCCAGCCGGTGCGGGTCGATGCCATATTGCGGCGCATGCTCGCGGGCGAGCTCGATGGCTCGCTGCAGGTCTTGTATCATGTAGGGGTGGTGGTTGCCACCGCCGGCGATGCGGTAGTGGGTCACAAAGGCCGACTTGCCTGCCACCCTGTACTTGAGCACGAGCGCGGTGATGCCATGGGCGTTGAGGTCGCGTGCCACCTGGATGCCCTCGGTGTGCATGTCGAGCCAGAAGTAGCTGCCGCCGGGGCACACGATGATGCCCACGCCGCTGGGGTGCTCGGGGCGATACACGGTGTAGTACACGTCTTGCTTGCCCAGCTTGGTGCCGTCCCACAGGTATACACGCTCGCCGCTGGCTGCGGCCGCAGTGCTCTTCTCGCCGCCCAGCAGGGTGGCAGGGAGCAGGGTGAGCACCAGGAGCAATATGTAGCACAGTTTACTTGCCATGATTGTAAGCGTTGATTTTGCGCACGAGCACGTCGCGTCCCATCATGGCCTCGACCGTGTTGATGGCGGTGAGCGGCACGCCGCAAATTCCGTGCAAGTTAATATTTTGCCCCGTAAGGAGCAAATTTTTAACTTTGGTAAATACGGGCACCTGCGAGAGGGCGATGTTGCGGCAGTCCTTGCGGTAGCCGTAGAGGGCGCCGTCTTTCACGTTGTAGTAGTCGCGTATCGTGAGCGGCGACGCCGAGTACACGCTCTTCACTTTCGCCCTGAAGCCGGGGTGCAGCGTCTCGAGCCGGTCGAGCACTTGCTCCACGCGCTGGGCTTTCCACGCCTCATAGTCGGGCCCGCGATGGCCGGTGGTGGTGTGCTCCCAGCGCTTGACGGCGCTGTAGGGCATGAGCACGTTCACAATCATCTTGCTGGCCCAGGGCCCTTGATCGGCCTCGGCCGAGGTCATATACATGAAGCCGCGCGGCCAGCTTGCAGAGTCGTAGTCGCCGTGCTTCCACACCAGCCCGTAGTCGTCCTGGTAGTAGCAGGTGTGGTTGATGTAGGGGAAACTGTTGGGCTTGAATATGATGTAGAGGGTGAAGCAGGAGTAGGTGACGGGTATCTCTTGCAGCCGCGTGCGATAGGCGCGGGTGAAGGCTTTCTCGTCGATGAGCTTGAGCAGGGTGCAGGGGTGCAGGTCGCTGATGTAGCGGTAGGCGCCGCTGTAGCTGCCGCGGGTGGTCACTACCTGTGTCACGCTGCCCTGGGCCACATGCACTGCGGTCACGGCCTCGCTGGTGTGCACCTCGCCATCGGTGTCGATCACGCCTGTGAGGGCGTCGGCCAGTTGCTTGCTGCCGCCCTCAAAGCGGTCGGTGCCGTCGATATAGAGCACATTGATGAGGGCGTGGATATAGGCTGGTGTGTGGCCTGCCACGCCGCCATACATGGGGTTCATGTAGGCCAGCAGGTCGCGCAGACGCGGATCGCTGGCGTAGTGGGCGATGAGGGCGTCGGCAGGCCACAGGAATTCCTCGCTGTGCACTGCGGGCGCCTCGCCGCTGGGGCGCATGTTGAAGAGTGCCACCTCGCTGGCCATGTTGTAGATTTTGGCCATGTAGCGCTCGATGCCCTGGGCCTCGTGTGGAAACTCCTGCTGCAGGTAGCGGGTGAAGGCCTCGCGGCCCTCGGGCAGGCGGTAGGTCTTGCCGGGGTTGAGGTAGGTGATTGAGTCGATGCACTGGGCGTCGGCGTGGCGCAGCTTGATTTGGTCGGCGATGCCCAGGTAGTTGCATATCTGGTATATGGCCCCGCCCTTGCGCAAGCCGCCCAGCATGTGCATGCCGGTCTCGAAGCTCACGCCCTCGCGGGTGAAGCATTGCAGTCCGCCCCCGGCTTGAGCGTTCTTCTCGAGCACGGTCACGTGGTAGCCCTCGTGCACGAGCAGCGCGCCGGTGAACAGGCCTCCCAGGCCTCCGCCCATGATGATTACGTTCTCTTTCATTGGTTGGCTTGTAGTATTTGGTTGAAGATGCGCTCCGAGGTGAGCAGCTCCGAGCAGGTGACGATGGTGCCCACGAGCACGCCCAGCGCGCCGTGCGAGTTGATGTTTTGCCCGGTGAGCAGCAGGTTGGGTACCCTGGTGCGGTGGTGCACGCGGCAGGCGCTGCCCAGGTTGATGTTCTTGGCCACGCCGTACATGCTGCCACGCTCGGTGCCGGTGTAGTCGGCATAGGTGAGCGGCGTCGAGGTGTAGTAGCTCTTCACGTGCGAGCGCAGCCCCGGAAAGTCGTGCTCCACCAGGTCGAGCAGGCGCTCGGCGTGCTCGCGCTTGAAGTCGTCGTAGTCCTGGCCGCGGTGGCCCACGCGGGTGCCGGCCCAGCGGGCCACGTCGCTGTAGCGCATGTAGGAGATGATGATGCCGCTGTGGGCATAGCGCTGCCTGTGGCTGTCGCACATGTGCATGTAGAGGTAGCCGCGCGGCCAGTCGCTGCTGGTGTAGTGCTCGCAACCCCACGGCGAGGCTTGGGCGTAGCCATAGTGGTTGTAGTTCATGTAGGGCACTTGGCCGTCGTTGAAGTTGAGGTATATCGCAAAGCCGCCTATGGTCTCGGGCAGCTGGGCGATGCGTCGGCGGTAGACCGGCCTGAAGAGTTGCGGGTCGACCATCGTCATGAGGCGCGCCGGGTGCACGCCGGCTATCACCACATCGGCGGGATAGCGGTTGCCGGTGGCGGTGATCACGCCGGTTGCCAGGTTGCCACTGCACTCGATTTTTGTCGCTTTTTGGCAAGTGAGCACGTCGCCGCCCAGTCGCTTGATGGTGGCCACAAGCGAGCGCGCGATGCCGTCGCTGCCGCCCACAATGCGGAATGCGCTCTGGTTGTAGAAGTCCATGATGAATGCGTGGGTGGTAAATGGGGTGGTGTCGCGCTCGGCGGCATAGAGGGGAATGTTGCCCGCGAGCACATGTTGCAACTCCTGGTTGCCGGTGATGCTGTCGAGCGCGTCGCCCATGCTGGTGATCTGGGCACGGGTGCTCACGGCGGCGTCGGTCTCCACGTGCTTGAGGCTGTGCAGCTGCGAGGCGCCTGCCACCTGCTCCACGAGGTCGCAGTAGCGCACGATGTTGCGGTGCTCGCTGGGGAAGTAGTGGCTCAGGCGGTCGATGAGCGCCTCGCGGCCCGTGGCCATCTTGTAGACCTTGCCATCAAAACTGTAGTGGTCGTAGCCCTCGGGATCGAGTTGGCTCAGCTGCACGTCGTCGAGCACGCCCAGGTAGCGCAGCAGGCTGTGGAGCACCTGGCCCGGCAGGGCGCTGCCCACGTAGTGCATGCCCGTCTCAAACTTTGCTCCGTCGCGCCCGAAGCATTGCAGGCAGCCGCCGGGCTGCGCGTTCTGCTCGAGCACGGTCACGTGCCACCCGTTGCGGGCGAGCACCACGCCGCACGAGAGGCCGCCCAGGCCACTGCCTATGATGATGCATTGCCGCCCGCCGCTAGTCATTGTCGTTGAGTGTTATCAGTTTGTCGAAATCTTCAATATCGGGCATCTCGCTCTCTTGCACAAAGTGCAGGTTGGCGGGTGCGTTCGCCATGGCGCGCAGCAGGGCGTAGTCGTCGGCGCTGGGTGTTGTGGCCCACACCTGGCAGTGGCGGTTGACCAGGGCATAGAGCCAGGCCATCTCGCCCTGGCCGCAGTTGTAGATGGCCACCTTCTTCAGGTTGCGATTGGCTGCATCGTCGATGAGTGACGAGTAGTTGTCGTTTCTCGACAAGTTGCGGCTGCACCGCCGTGTCACGTCGGCGCCCTTGTAGAGGTACTGGTGGCGCACAAAGTTGGCCCAGTAGCCGGCCACCTCGATGCGGTTGCGCAGCTGCTCGTAGCGCTCGAGGTAGAGGTGATGGAAGGCGCGGGTCATTTCCTGATAGGTGGCGCCCATGCTGGTGTCGCCATAGTGCAGGCGCTGGCCCACGACCACGGTGATGCGGCCCTTGCGCAGCATGAAGTCCTTCTTGGGCAGGGTGTCGCTGGCGCCGTGCAGCATCACGGGCACGATGTCGGCCTTGAGCAGCTGGGCCAGGTAGAATGGACCCTTGTGGAAGCGCATGATGTGGCCGTCGGCGCTGCGGGTGCCCTCGGGGAAGATGCATATGCTGTAGCCGCGGCTGTAGAGCTCCTTGATTTTACCCATGTTCTCGTCGAGGCCACGGGTCACGGGCAGGAACTCGGCCTTGTGTATCGGGTAGCCGTAGAAGGGGTTGTGCCACGTCCAGTCGTTGGTGAAAAACACGATTTTGCTGGTCAGTTGCATCAGGTGCATGATGTCGAGATGCGACTGGTGGTTGCTGATGATGATGGCGGGCTTGTCGAAGGTCTCGCCCGTGGGGTTTTCCACATAGCCCTTGATGCCGGGGGTGTGGCGGCACACCCAGCGCGATATCTTCTGCAAGCGGCGGTGATACCGGTCTTTGGCGGCGTTGCCCTCTCCATGCCACTTGAAGAAGAGCCACACATAGGGCTTGAGCACGCAGGTGCTCATCACCACAAAGTAGAGGCCGCCCCACAGCGAGCGCGCGAGCCTGACCAGGGTGAGCGGCATCTGCCTCACGGCGCCCTGCTTGCGGGTGATCCAGCCATACACGAGCGGGGGCAGGTAGTAGGCCATAAAGACGACGGTGGCCATGCCCACGATGGTGACCTCGGCAAGCGAGCGCAGGGCCGGGTGCTTGGAGATGATGAGCGCCCCGATGCCCACAAACATGATCACGGCCGAGAGCACCACGCTGCTCATGTACTTGTCGAGTCGGCGCCGTCCGTAGGCATACTCATAGATGCAGCCCTCGGTCACAAAGATGGTGTAGTCGTCGCCCTGGCCGAAGATGAAGGTGGCCAGGATGATGTTGACAATGTTGAATTGCAGCCCCAGCAGCTCCATGATGCCCAGTATCCACAGCCAGCCCACGGCCAGCGGCAAGAAGGAGATGAGGCTCAACTCGATGCTGCCAAACGAGAACCACAGGAAGGCGAACACCACAAAGCCGCACACAAAGCTGATGTATTTGAAGCTGTCGTTGAGCACGGTCACGAGCTGGTTGCCTATGTCGCGGGCGCTGAAGGCCGAGATGCGCTCTTGCTGCGGGTCGAGCGCGCGCAAGCGGTCTTTCACGCTGTCCTCCTCGCGGCTGTCGGCGAGCGTGAGGTAGTTGATGATTTTCACATCGTTCTTCTTGCTGATGATGTAGCTGCCAGTAAGGCTCGCGGTGATGGGCTCGAAGTAGCCCGAGGGCTGCACCTGCGGGGTCGATTGCAGCATGGCCACAAAGGGCGTGAAGGCGTCGCTGGCAAAGCCCTGCCGGGCTGCCTCGGCGTTGAGCGCGGCGATGAGGCGGGGGGCGCGGGTGGCCCAGAAGCTGTGCCACCGCTCGAGACGCTGCTCTTGCTCCTTGCGGCTGGGCACAAAGCCGCCTATGCCGCTCACGCTGGCCACCTGCTTGTCGGCCGCGATTTGCTTCTGGAGTCGCTCGTTGGCACCCAGGGCCTGGTCGAGGGTCTTGCCCTGGGCCACGGCATAGATGTGGGTGCCGCTGGTGGCGCCCGAGAGCATGTCGAGGTCGGCCCGCTGCTCGGGGGTCATGTAGTTGATGTGCTGCAGGTTGGAGTCGAACGAGGTGCCCAGGCTCAGCCAGCCAAGTACGAGGGTGAGCGCTGCCACAATCCACACAAACCAGCGGCGGCTGCGCGGGGTGCGCAAGGCGAAGCGGTCGACGTTGAAGTCGAGATGGCGTCGCGCTATATCGTGTTTTTTGACAAAAAGTGGCAAGAAAATGAGCACAAACATGATGGTGCCTATCAGCATCAAGGCGCCAAATGCACCCAGGTCGCGCATGGCGGTGGCATCGAGCCACACCAGGCACAGGAAGGCCGCCACGGTGGTGATGTTGCCGGTGAGCAGGGGCGGCACCATCTCCTTGAGGGCCTGCCGCTGGTCGCTCTCCTCACGCAGGTGGTCGAGGAAGTGCAACGGGTAGTTGACGGCGATGCCTATTATGACCGAACCTATGCCCAGCACGATGATCGAGATGCTGTCTTTAAACACAGCCATGCCGGCGATGGCCAGCAGCCAGCCGAAGGCCAGCGAGGCGCCTATCCACACGAGGTCGCTCAAGCGGCGGTAGTGCAGGATGAGCAGCAGCAGTATCACGGTCACGGCGATGCCCATGGCCCACAGCGAGTCGCTCTTGATTTGGTTGGCATTGGTCACGGCAATGAGCGGGCCGCCTATCGCGGTTACCTTCACGCCGGCGTTGTCGTGCATCACCTTGCCCATCACGCCGTCGAGCATGGCGGCCAACTTGGCATTCTTGCCCGACTCGCTGGCGCCCGTCTTGCTCGAGAAGTACACCAGGCCGCGGGTGCCGTCGGCGGTGAAGATGTAGCCGTCGACCAC
Organism: uncultured Prevotellaceae bacterium; assembly: GCA_900314215.1. Taxonomy (GTDB): domain Bacteria; phylum Bacteroidota; class Bacteroidia; order Bacteroidales; family Muribaculaceae; genus Sodaliphilus. The sequence goes on along the minus strand of OMUK01000062.1, from coordinate 6,206 downwards.
GCCCATCTTGTTGCTCATCTTGAACGACTGCAAGCGGGCCAGCGCGGGAGCAAACAGGTGCAGCGGGTCGTATTGCATGCTCTGGGCGGCCATGCCGGCTGTGGGCAGCATCAGGGTCTGCTTGTCCTGCTCGAGGGCTTGGGCCACCAGGCCGGGTTGCTTGAGCAGCGAGTCGATGTGGCGGTAGTCGGCCTCGGTGAGGAAATAGGGGTAGTTCTGGCTCACAAACTCCATCATCTGCATGGCCCGGTCCTCGTCGACGGTCACTTGCACGCCCTCGATGCCACGCTCGGCCATGAGCTCGCCAAACTCATCGATGGCGGCCTCGAGGGTCTCGATGGGCACGCGGCGGGTGCTGTCGCGCGAGGTGAATATCACGGCTATCTTGTCCTGCTGGGCAATGTCTTCATAGATTTTGGCGTATTTCTCATTCACCTTGTTGCGGGGCAGGAACTTGGCGATGTCTTCCTCGTAGTTCACGTTGAGGGCCAGGGCTACCATGCCAGCCACTGCCAGTGCCAGCACGATGGCGGTGGCCAGGCGGTGGCGCGACAACAGGTCGTATATTTTGAGAATAAATTTTGTCATTTCTTAGCAATTTTGCGGTAAAGAAGCATGGGCCAGCCATACACAACTGCTCCCACGCACAGCGCCGTGTTGAGCAGGCTGATGCGCCCGAAGTCGGCGTAGGGGCGGAAGTGGGTCACCCGCTCGCCTTGCGGCGGGTAGTACACCCTCACCGGCACGGGCACGATCTTGATGCCATGCCAAGCGGCAAAGACGAGCATCTCGAGTTCGGCCTCGTAGCGCGAGGTGGTGAGTCGCAGCCAGCGCAGCCGCTTGATGGGGTAGAGGCGGTAGCCAGTCTGGGTGTCGTTGAGCTTGATTCCCGTCTGCAGGGTGAACCAGAAGTTGGAGAACCGGTTGGCAAAGGTGTTGCCGCGGGGCATGTTGTCGTGCTCGGTGCCGCGTTCGCCCACGATGAGGGCGCCGGGGTGCTGCACGGCTGCCTCCACCAGCAGGGGTATGTCCTCGGGAAAGTGCTGGCCGTCGCTGTCGAGGGTGATCACGTAGTCCCAGCCCAGCTCACGGGCGCGCTTGAAGCCCTCGACCAGGGCGTGGCCCTTGCCGCGGTTGGGCTTGTAGCTCACGATGTGGGGCGGCTGTGGCAGGCGTTGCAGCTGTTGCAGGGTGTCGTCGGTGCAGCCGTCGTCGACCACGATGATGCGGCTGGTGATGGCTTGCACGCGTTGCACGATGCCGGCTATGGTGCCCGCGTTGTCGTAGGTTGCCATCACCACTCCCATGCGGTGCTGCTTCATGATGTCGCCCGTTTCATCCATGATTCTTTCTTATTTCAACTATCTATAATTAAAACTCTTAACTATCGATGATTAAACTGTAACTTGCAGTATTTACTTTTGCAAACTCTTGCCGTCTAGGCTCGTTTCGGCCTCATCCTGCACGTTGTAGACGAGTGAGAACTTGGTGTAGAGCTTGGACCCGGCGGTGATGGTGCCTTTGGCTTTGACTTGGCCGGCGGTCGAGTTGTCGACTTGCGACAAGTTGATGGTGACTGTGCTGTCGTCGACAGGAGAAATGGTGCTGATAAACTTCAGGTTCTTCACCAGCGCGAGCTCGAGCGGTGTGCCCAGCTCTTGCTCCAGCACCTCGGTGATGACCTGGATGATGCACACGCCCGGGGTGATGGGATGCCCGGGGAAGTGGGCCTTGTAGATCACGTGCTCGGGGTTGAACTCCACGGTCACTGCCGTGCCTGCCACGCCCGCGATCTTGAAGAAATCATTGAGCAGCATCATCGCTTGGGGCCTCCTCCTCCACGCCTGGGTCGCCATCGTCTTGTGGCTGCGGCTCATCCTTGATGGGGGTGAACGTGTAGCTTATCTTGTACTTGCTGTTGGTCATGGTGATGCTGCCGTCGTCGCCGGTGGTAGAGAGCGTGCGGTTGTCGCTCTCGCTGCCCAGCATGGCGGTGGTGGCGTTGAAGAGATACTGCAGGTCGGCCTTGATGATGCGCTTGATATACCACTTGTCGATAAAGGGTATCACATCGGCCAGCTCCACCTTCTGGCGGTCGGGACTCAGGACAAAGTCCATCGCCTTGATGCCAAACTCGTTGACCATCACGCCCTTGATGCTGTCGTTCACCATCTTCATGATGGCGATGCCCGAGAGATCGTTGCCGCGGGCGTCGATGTCAAATCGATACTGCACGCGCCCGCTGTCGGGCACCTGCAGCAAGTAGGCCTCCTGCGCCGGGCTGGCGAGCACTGTGGCAAGCAGCAGGCTAGCGAACGCTAAATACCGAAGCATTGATGTTGCCATTGGTTCTCACATTAGTTAAGTCGATGGTGGTGCTGTCGCCGTTTTTCTCAATCATGACCACGCGGCTCACCATTGAGCCTGTGCTGTTGAAGTAGAGGCGCACGCTCTTAAACATTTTCTTCATGTCGCCCGTCTTGGGGGTGAGGTAGGCCACATAGCTGCTGCCGCTGGTATACATCGCTACTGCGAAGTCCTTGTTGCTGCTCAGGCTCTTGCCCGTGACGCTGTTGACCATGATGCGGGCGATGCTTTGAAACAGCCGGCTGCTCGAGATGTTGACCTGACTCGTCTTCTTGCCCGATTTCATCGTCACGCGCCCATTGTTGATCACAAAGATGTAGCTGTAGGGCGAGGTGTACTCCCAGCGCAGGCGGCCGGCGCTGGTGTAATACATGCGGCCGTGCGACACCATCTTGTCGTTGAGAAACGACATCTTCTTGGTCTGCGTGAAGTTGCAGCTTATCGTCTTGATGCTGGCCGCTGTGCGGTTGATGCGGGCTATCATGGCCTTGCTCTGCGCCGGTGTGGCCTTGGTGAGCGCAGCCTGTGCACCCAGGCATAGCACGATGGAAACGAGTATAAAAAATATCTTCTTCATTTTAAATGCAGTGTTTTGTCTTATTTTTCGTTGTGCGCGACGAGCGCGCATTGAGTTGTCGATAGTCTCTATTGCGCGATGAGCACGCAGCCTCCCATGATGAGGCCCACGCCCAGCCAGTGGCTCAGCGGTATCTGCTCGTGAAAGAAGAGCATGGCCGCCAGCATGCCGAAGACGTAGCTCATCGAGATCATGGGGTAGGCCTGGCTCAGCGGGAAATTCTTGATGATATACATCCACAGCACTGTGGCCCCCACGAAGCACAATCCGCAGGCGAGCCACCACCAGTTGGTGAGCTGCGAGAGGAAGAAGCGCCACGACCATGAGAATGAGCCCATGGCGTTGAGCGCGATCTTGAGCAGCACTTGTCCGCCTGCCAGCAGCAGGCATTGCACGAGCGATGTGAGCAGCAGTTTCATCGTTTCAATCTTATGAGCGAGGCGCTGTGGCCGTCGATGTTCACAATCAGGGCATTGCCGCAGTGCCCGGCTTGCAGCATGCAGGCTGCCGCCATGGTGCCGAGCCCCGAGGCGGCGTAGCTCTCGCCGAATAGGCGCTTGTAGCTGCGGGTGGGCAGGCCTGTGGCTTGCAGAAATCGGTACTGGCTGTCGATGCCGTTGCTGCCTGTGAGCAGCAGCTGGGGCGCTCCTATCTTGCCAGCAAGCGGGGTGTCGTAGTAGAGGTCGACGCTCTCAACCTCGCACAGGGCGCCCGCCGGGTTGCTCGAGAGCACCATGGCCACCGAGCCCTCGCTCATGGTGGCTTGCCCCTGGCGGCCGGCCAGGCCGGCTTGCTTGAGCAGGTCGTAGGCCGCGGGCGTCAGCTCGTCGTTGCAGCCCACCAGGGCATTGTCGATGGCCCCCGACTGGATTTGCATGAAGGCGTCGAGCAGGGCCGAGTCATAGGAGATGCCATTGTGCGAGTAGGTGGCGTTGTAGCCGTGGCAGTGGGTGTAGATGGCGATGAGCGAACCGATGGTGTTGTGGGTCGACTGCATGAAGTGGGTGGGCTGGCTGGCGTCCTCGCCCTCGGCGATGAGGGCGTCGATCATCTTCTCGGTGTTCTCGATGCACCCCAGCCCGGTGCCGGTGATCACGGCTTGCGGCGTGGCGAGGCCGGCCCCTTTCAACGCGGCCAGCGAGGTCACCAGGGCGCGCTTGAGCACCTTGCCCCAGCGGCGCGACTTCAAGGGATTGAGCCACTGGCGGAATTCCGGGTCGATGGCGCGGGTGTAGGGCTCGGTGGCCTCGATGGGCTCGGTCATCCAGGCCTGGCCGAGTGGCTGCTGCATCGAGATGTGGGCTACGCTGTTGATATATACCTTATTGCTCATGGCCTTGATACTTTGAGATGATGATCGAACTGTCGTTGCCGCCAAAGCCAAACGCGTTGCACTGCACGTTCACGATCTCGCGGCTTGGCTCCATGTCGACCACGGGTTTCAAGCCGTTGTCCATGGGCGCGTGCCAGTTGAGGTTGACGGGCAGGAACTGGTGGCGCAAGGCCATCACGCAAAATGCCGCTTCGATCGAACCCGAGGCGCTGGTGGTGTGGCCAGTGAACGACTTGGTCGACGAGAAGGGCGGCACACTGGTGCCAAACACCCGCTTGAGGGCCTCGCACTCGCTGGCGTCGTTGTTGGGCGTGCCGGTGCCGTGGGCGTTGACATAGTCGATGTCGGCAGGCTCGAGGCCGGCTGTGGCCAGCGCGCGGCTCATGGCTTGGTAGGCCCCCTCGCCGTTGTCGCTCGAGGCCGTCTGGTGGAAGGCGTCGCAGCGGTTGCCGGTGCCCGAGAGCACTGCCAGCGGCTCAATGCCGCGTGCCAGGGCGTGGCTCTCGGTCTCGAGCACGAGATAGGCGGCTCCCTCGCCCAGGTTCAGGCCGGCGCGTGTGGCGTCGAAGGGGCGGCACGGCTCGTGGTCGAGTATCATGAGCGACTTGAAGCCGTTGAGGTGAAAGCGGGTGAGGCTCTCGCTGCCGCCGGCTACCACCACGCTGGCCCGGCCGCTCTTGAGCAACTCGGCTCCCACGATGATGGTGTTGAGTGCCGAGGAGCAGGCGGTGGAGATGGTGGTGGCCAGGTGAAACTGGCCCGGGAAACACTGGGCAATGGCCTCGGTGCTCGCTCCGCAGCTGTGGGTGGCGATATACTTGCTGTGCTCGGGGTTGTGATGGGCGTCGGCAAAGTAGCGCTCGCTCTTGTCCATGCCGCCCACTGTGGTGCCCGAGAGCAAAGCGGCTTTGTCGGTTGTCGACAATTTTGCGCTTCTCATCGCCTCGCTGGCGGCTATGGCACCCATGAGCGACGTGCGCGGGTAGCTGCCCAGGTCGATGCCTGTGGCTGGGATTAAGGCGGCCAGCCGGGTGGCCATGTGCTCGCAAGTGAGCTTCACCTCGCCCACGGGAAACTCGTGGTGCACGCTATCGAGATAGCGCATCGGGCCTATGCCCGTGCGGCCGTGCCGCAAGGCATCGAGGCACTCGCCGGCATTGTTGCCAATGGCCGACATCACGCCCATTCCTGTGATCACAATCCTGTTGTCTTTCATCACACCGTCGCGGGGGTGCCTCTGCGTGTGAGGAGCCCTCCCCCCTTCCTTTTATTTTGTACGGTTCTTTGACACAAAATCGGCCAGAACGTTTATCGACTTGAAAATTTCTTTGCCTTTTTTAGGATCTTGAATTCTGATGCCGTAGTTCTTCTCGAGCAACACGATGAGTTCGAGCGCGTCGATCGAGTCCAGGCCCAGGCCCTCGCCGAAGAGCGGGTCGTCGTTGTCGATGTCGGCAGGTTGCACTTCCTCGAGGTTGAGCGCCTCGATGATTTGCTTCTTGAGTTGTTCTTTCAATTCTTCCATGTCTTCTTGATTTGAAACTACAAATTTACTCATTTTAATCGGTAACACCCCCGTGTCGAGGCAAAATTGCCGTTTTTTAACACGGCTCTTTCATTTAAGATTGCTTTGGCCTGTCAAAATTAAGGTTATTTTATAGCGGGCGTTCGGACGGTTTTCCCCGCCCGATTCATGGCTTTTCCCCATTGCTTTTGGCAGTCGCAGGATGTGGGCGCGCTGCAATCTAATTTCTTAAAAATCAGGAAAATAAGCGGTTTAAAAAATTGGCCAAATGGCCAATTTTTCGTAACTTTATAGTTGACAATCAGAAAGTTATGATTGAAATTGAACCACTTGACCAAATACGTTCGAACGGTGCGCAAGCACTCGACCGGACCTCAAAATTACAAAAGAAATCTGAGTCCCGC
>OMUK01000061.1 GCA_900314215.1 uncultured Prevotellaceae bacterium | reverse complement strand
TTCTCGTTCAAATTAAACATAGCCTTTTTTGGCCGCAAAGTTCGCAGTCAAAAAAGGCTTCAAAAAGTCGGCTCATTTCGGATGGTTACAAATCACCTTGCAGGGTGCGCGGTGCTGTGGGTGTTGCTTGTGTGGCACTGCAGGGGTCCTGCGCTGGTGCGCTTCACCGCTATTCTACATTTTGCCTCCTCCCTAACGGGGCTAACTTCCATATTTTCAACTATTCAGCCAGACGGCCATGAGGGCCGCACCCTGCCAATCCACCAGGGTAACCCCACATTGTGGACGGCCATGTCGATTGTCTTACAATATTGACGCCGGCAGAATGCAACAGTGCACTTACAAACCTGTAGGGGCCGGTTTAACCATTGTCTTTGCCTGAAATAAGTGGACTCACAACCAGAGTCAACCCAAATCAGGAAAGTGCACTGTGCCTGCTGGTTTCAGGGGTCGCGCCAGTCGCCGTTTTGCTTGATGAGGGCGATGAGGCGGGGTATGGCTTCGGCCTCGGGGATGTTTTTCTCGATGCACTCCTTGCCCTTGTAGAGGCTTATCTTGTGGCGGGCGGCACCCACGTAGCCGTAGTCGGCATCGGCCATCTCGCCGGGGCCATTGACCACGCATCCCATCACGCCTATCTTGAGGTGGGTGAGGTGGGCGGTGGCGGCTTTCACCTTCTCGACGGTGGTCATGAGGTCAAACATGGTGCGGCCGCAGCTGGGGCAAGAGATAAACTCGGTCTTGCTCATGCGCACGCGGGCGGCTTGCAGCGTGGCAAATGCCCACGACACGAGCCGGCCTTGGTCGCTATAGTTTGGGGCTTCGAGCCATATGCCGTCGGCCTGCCCGTTGAGCAGCAGGGTGCCCAGGTCGGCGCCGGCTTTCACTTGCAGCCACTCGGCATCGTCGTCGGGATAGCACACGTGGGCAATCACGGGCGTGGTGATGCCGGCCCTGCTCAGGGCGTGGGTAAATGCCTGGAGGCTGCCGGTCACGTTCACGTTGGCAGGCTCCACCACAATCACGCTGCCAGCGGTGAGCTGGTTGCGCAGCGAGTCGATGGGCACGTCGGCCTTCACCTGGATAAAGTTGATGCCGCTTTGAGCCAGCTGGTCGCTATAGAAGTCGGGCTTGGCTGCGCCCTTGATGTCGCTTGGCTTGCAGCTGGCGATGACCACTGGCACATGCTTGCCGCCTATCTTGCCCTGCACCTCGGTGGTGACGCGCCGGCGGGGCAGCAGCGGGTCGTAGCCCTCGGCCAGCGTGCCCTCGATGGGGGCGTGGCCCTCGCGACTGGCGATGTATTGCACCAGTTTCTGAGCCACAGGGATTTCGGCCTCGGGAGCCTCGCTCAGCGATACCCTGATGGTGTCGCCCAGGCCCTCGGCCATGAGGCAGCCTATGCCCACGGCGCTCTTCACGCGGCCGTCTTCGCCAAATCCGGCCTCGGTCACGCCCAGGTGCAGCGGGAAGTGCATGTCCTCGGCATCCATGGCGGCCACGAGCCGGCGCACGGCCTCGACCATCACCACCACATTGCTGGCCTTCATCGAGATCACCACGTCGAGGAAGTGCTGCTCCACAAAGACGCGCAGAAACTCCATCACGCTCTCGACCATGCCGGCGGCGGTGTTGCCATAGCGGCTCATGATGCGGTCGCTCAGGCTGCCGTGGTTCACGCCCAGGCGCACGGCCGTGTGGTGCGCTTTGCACAGGTTGATAAAGGGGATGAGGGTGTCGTGCAGGTGCTGCAGCTCGGCGGCATATTCCTCGTCGGTATAGGTCAGACTCTTGAACGTGCGGGCCGGGTCGACGAAGTTGCCGGGGTTGATGCGCACCTTGTCGGTCACTTGGGCTGCGGCGTAGGCAGCCTTGGGGTTGAAGTGGATGTCGGCCACCAGGGGCACGTTGCAGCCTTGCTGGCGCAACTGCTGGCGCACGAGCCCTATGCTCTCGGCCTCACGCACGCCTTGCGCCGTGAGCCTCACGATCTCGCCGCCAGCCTGGGCTATGCGCAGGCACTGCGCCACGCTGGCATCGATGTCGTCGGTGTTGGTGTTGGTCATCGACTGCACCCTCACGGGGTAGCCGCTGCCCAGCATCACGCCGCCCACATTCACGCCCACGGTGGGCCGCCTCTTGTAGTTGAATATGCTCATTGTGTTGTGTGCTATTGAAAACGGAGGGGGGCGATCAGTTCACCTTGTAGTCATATTTCACCTCGGCCAGGTCTTTGTTGGCCTTCTCAATCTTGGCGCCCAGGGTAGCCTTGTATTGGGCCACCTTCTTGGCAATCTCGGGGTCGCCCAGGGCCATCATCTCGGCAGCGAGTATGGCGGCGTTTTGGGCGCCGTTCACGCCCACGGTGGCCACGGGTATGCCGGGGGGCATCTGGATGATGCTCAGCATGGCGTCGAGGCCGTCGAGCATGCCCTTGATGGGCACGCCTATCACGGGCAGGGTAGTAGAGGCTGCAATCACGCCCGGCAGCGCGGCAGCCATGCCGGCACCGGCTATGATCACCTTGATGCCGCGGCCCTGTGCCTCGCGGGCAAATCGCTCCACAGCATCGGGAGTGCGGTGAGCCGAGAGGGCATTCACCTCAAATGGTATTTCCATCTCGTTGAGCCACTTGCAAGCTTTTTCCATCACGGGCAGGTCGCTCGTGCTGCCCATGATGATGCTGACTAATGCTTTCATTGTGTTGTGCTATATATATCAATGTTTTTTGTTGAAGTTCTTGTCGTTGCGCCGTGCGGGCCATCACCCGAAGAGCATCATCATCAATTTCACGCTGAAGTAGCCCAGCAAGGCCCCGGTGATGACTTGGGCAAAATCGTGGCGGCCCAGGATGATGCGCGCCGTGCCCAGGCAGCCTGCCAGCAAGATGGTGACGATGAGCACCACCTGCATGTCGAAGGCCTCGAGCATCTGGATGTGCATGGTGTAGATGAGGGCGATGATGCCGCCTATGCCCGTCATGTGGGCGCTGATTTTCCACCGCAGGTTGATGAGTCCCACCAGCAGCAGGGCCAGCGTGCCGCCGGCGCCAAACATGATGAACCATTGCGGCGAGTGCACGTGATTGAGGTAGAAGCAACTGGCCACGTAGCACAGCAGGGCGAAGGCATAGGGCAGCGTGCGCTCGTGGCGCAGGTCGAGCCGCTTGTCTCTGATGATGCGGAAGTGCTGCAGCGTGGAGATGAATATCATGGGCAAGATGCACGTGAGGCCAAACATCACGATGAGTATCATGGCACGGTCGCCCGTGGGCCGCGAGCTCAGGAATGAGCCCCACAGCACGAGAAACACGCCGTAGCTGGGCATGAGCAGTGGGCTGAGCACCGTCGAGAAGAATTGTGACAGGCCTATGACTATACGTTTGCTTTTTATTTCTGAAGCTTTCATGATGTTGTTGCTCTCTCTATATATGATTTTATATCGTTTTGCGCAACCGGGCCACGGGTATCTCCAGGCGGTCGCGATACTTGGCCACGGTGCGGCGTTTCACGTCGAAGCCCTGCTTGTTGAGCATGTCGCACAGGGCGTCGTCGCTCAGCGGGTGGCTCTTGTCCTCCTCGTCGACAAGTTTCTTGAGGGCTTGCAGCACCGTGTGGGTCGACACGTCGCCCAGCCCCTCGCTGAAGAAGTGCTTGAGCGGATACACGCCCCACGGCGTGGTCACATATTTGCCCTGGGTGGTGCGCGATATGGTCGACACGTCGTAGCCGGCGTCCTGGGCCACGTCCTTGAGCACCATGGGCTTGAGCAGCGACTCGTCGCCGGTGACAAAGAAGTCGTGCTGGCGCTTCACGATGGCTGCCATGGTCTTGAACAGGCGTTGCTGGCGCATCTGCAGCAGGGTGATGAAGTTGCTGGCGCGGTTGTACTTGTCGCGCACGTCGGTCATGGCGTCCTTTTGCGAGCGGGTCTTGGCCTTGGCGTTGTTATACTCGTTGTAGAGCTTGGTGTAGCTCTGCGATATTTGCAGTTCGGGAATGCGGTTGAGCAGGGTCAGGGTCACCTTGTCGCCGTCGACCTCAACCTCATAGTCGGGGGTGATTTGCTGGCGCACGGCCTCGCTGTTGCCGCCCGAGAAGCCGCTGCCTGGCTTGGGGTTGACGCTGCGCACCACCTCGATCATCTGGCGCAGGCGCTCCTCGTCGATATCCATGCTGGCGCATATCTTGTCGTAGTGCTTCTTGCCCAGCAAGTCGAAGTATTTCTCGACCATCTCGATGGTCTCCTCCACCAGGTCGGTCACAGGCATGCGCTTGAGTTGCAGCAGGATGCAGTCGCGCAGGTCGGTGGCTGCGATGCCAGGCGGGTCGAGCTGGCGCACGATTTTGAGCACGCTCTCCACGTCGCTGGGTTCCACCTCAAAGCGGCCGTCGTTGAAGGTGATGTCGTCGGCAATGGCGCTTATGGAGCGTTGCAGGAAGCCGTTGTCGTCGAGGCTGCCTATGATATACTCGGCTATCACCTCTTGCTCCTCGGTGATGTGGCGCTCGCGCACCTGCCCCATGAGGTAGTCGCTCAGCGAGGGCTCCTCGATGGCAGTGGGGCCGTAGTACTCGTCGTCGGCACTGTGGTTGCTAGCCTGGTAGCTGGGGGTGGCGTCGTCGTCGTTGTCGCCAAAGTCGAGGCTGCCGTCGGCGCCGTTGGGGTCGCTCTCCGCGGTGTCGTTGCCGGCCGCGTCGTCGGCCGTCTTGGCCGTGCCCTCGTCGTCGGGGTCGGTCTTCTGCTCGAGTGCCGGGTTGCTGTCGAGCTCGCCGCGCACTCGCTCCTCAATCTCCGAAGCGTTCATCTTGAGCAGCGGGGCGAGGTCGACGTTGAGTTGCGAGGTGCGCAGCCCCGTCTTTATCGTAGTTTCAAGTCCTTGGCCTTGTTTTCCTGCCATGATAATTGCCGTTTTCTAATTGATGCAAAGTTAATAAAAAGATTGCATATTACAGGTGCACTCCCCGTTTTTTCATCAAGAGTGTGATGGCACCCGGTTTCACGTGTGTGTTGCTACTCGCCGCTCAGGTAGTCGTGCTCGATGCGGTCGAGGATGGCGGTGAGTGAGGTCTTGGTGTCGGCACGCAGCATGGCGATGCGGGTCTCGCGGAAGTTGGGTATGCCCTTGAATAGGGGCGTGGCGGCCAGGTGTCGGCGTATGTGCAAAATGCCGCGGTACTCGTCGATGCGGTCGATGCTCTCGTCGATCTGGCGGCGCAGCAGCTGCATTTTCTCGTGGTTAGTGATCTCGGGCATCTCGCCGGTGGCCAGGTAGTGCTTCATCTCCTTGAAAATCCACGGGGCGCCTATTGCGGCACGGCCCACCATGATGCCGTCTACGCCATAGCGGTCGTAGTAGTCCTTGAGTTTCGCCGGGGTGGTGATGTCGCCGTTGCCTATGATGGGAATCGTCATGCGGGGGTTGCGCTTCACCTCGCCTATGAGCGTCCAGTCGGCCTCGCCGCTGTAGAGCTGCGAGCGCGTGCGGCCGTGTATCGTGAGGGCCTGGATGCCGCAGTCTTGCAGCTGCTCGGCCAGGTCGACGATTATTTTGCTGTTGCAGTCCCAGCCCAGGCGCGTCTTGGCCGTCACAGGCACGTGCACGGCATTGACCACTCCGCGGGTGATGGCGAGCATGAGCGGGATGTTGCGCAGCAGCCCGGCGCCGGCGCCCTTGCCGGCCACTTTCTTCACCGGGCACCCGAAGTTGAGGTCGATCACGTCGGGCTGCGCCTGCTCGCATATGCGCGCGGCCTCCACCATCGAGTCCACGTCTTTGCCGTAGATCTGGATGGCTGCCGGGCGCTCGGTGGGCGAGATGGTGAGTTTGCGCAGCGTGGGCTTGATGTTGCGTATGAGCGCATCGGCGCTCACAAACTCGGTATACACCATGTCGGCGCCCTGCTCGCGGCATATCTGGCGAAACGAGACGTCGGTCACATCCTCCATGGGAGCCAGCATCACTGGCCTATCGCCTAAATCTATGTTGCCTATTTTCATAATATCCTTTTTTGCCGGTGCAAAATTACTGCAAGCCGAGCGGAATGCAAAATCAAAAGCAAGCTTTTGAATTTTGCCATTGCCGAGGCGCCGCGTGTTGCGTAAAAACAGCGCGGCGCTTGTTGCTCGATGTGCAACGGCGTCGCGCTGTTGTGGTGGTTGTGTGCGTGCCAGGTTTATCCTATGTATTGCTTAATGTCGTCGTCGACGGTGCTGATGGTGCCCAGGCCGAAGTTGTCGACAAGCACTTTGAGCACACTTTGAGTTTTCAGCCCAATAATAAAAATTTTGGGCATATCGGCTAATATTGGGAGAATTATTGTATCTTTATAGCATTAATCTTGAGTTTTTATCAAATGGGTGATTCGGTTCAGAAAAATTCTCTTAATGAAGTTCAAATTCTTGAACATTTTATGGAAATGGAGCGTAAATTTAAGCGAATTGCAGAACGCCCATTTTTCCCATCTTTAGATTATTTTCTTGAAGATGATGAGTACAAGCTGACTCGTTTAAGAAAACAGGTCGACAATATGGTTTATTTTGTTGGCTTAGGAAGTAAACCTATTAAACTTAAAGTTGCTAATTTAGAGAAAGCGGCTGCGGTGATTAGTCTATCTGACATGTCAGTTATTGACATAACAATAGATCAACATGAGCTTGATGTTTTTAATTTTGATAGAATTTTTGGTACTCTTGCCCACGAATTAGGCCACTTCGTGCTGAAGACTTATGGATTGTGGTTTGATCCACCTTTAGATATTGAAAATGAAATATTTGCAGATTTATCAACATTCTATTTAGGCTTCGGAAAGTTCGTTTTAAGAGGATTTCTTAAAGGGAATCCTATCGGTTATCTTACTCCAAAAACATATATTTTAAGTTATGTAATTTCTGAATATCTGAATGGGAGAGAGCCTGACACTACAGCTCTATCGAACTCTATCATTGCAATGATTGATAAAGAAAAATCGAAATGTCGAACAAAATGGATTAAGGATATAAGGACGGAAAGTGACTTAAAAGCGAAGTACAAAAAGTTGAGCACACCGGTTGGTACTACAGTAACTATAATTTCAATTATAGAGAATATCTTAAAAAATGAATCGGCATCTTTAGGTCAGTTCATCAAAAAATTTAATGATATATGCCTTAATCAAGCGAAGTCAGTGCCGTTTGCTTGTCGTAAGGCAGCAATTGCTTATTATGCATTTGTGAATAGCAAGGTTGACAGTTTTGTCGGGGGAAAGAATCTAAATAAATTTATTGAAATACTTGCATTGATAGAGATCGAGAAAGAAGATAAATTTAAGAATGCATTTTTGACAGTAAAACATAAATGCCCAAATTGCGGTAATATCATTAACATTCCATCATTCAACACAGAAGAAGGAAAACGAATTTATCATATTCGTTGTAATAAATGTAACACGCAATTTGTCATTGACAACGACCTTTCTCAAATACAGTCTCTTGTTCAACAACGTATTTCAATGTTGAATAGAATTGTACCGGTTTGCCAATATGATTTTATAATATATGGTACGATTAAATCTCTTGGTGACGAGCTCCATTCTGTTGAGAATAAAAATGATTATCTTATGAGTGTGATTGCTAAATTAAGAGAAGAAAATCATACTCTTAAAATGAACGAAAAAAGAAGGAAGTCAATGAACTGGTGGCATCGGCTTTGGAATAAGAGAAATACGTAATTATTCATCACGTCTGAGAAAGCTCATGTTACGCAAGACTTCTCTATCTGTGTCCATAAAGGCGGCCCTGACTTCACAAATGCGTCACTTGTTCTTTAATTGAATCTCAGCACTCCGAAGTGATGGAATAAACCTCACCGAGATTGACCCGAATTGTAGGGGCCGGTCTTGTGCCGGCCCACGACAATGATGCATCCTATTTTATTGA
>OMUK01000053.1 GCA_900314215.1 uncultured Prevotellaceae bacterium | reverse complement strand
GGTGCTATACATGAGCTACGAGGAGGGAGTTAACCAAAGCTTCCAACGGCGGCTGCAGTACCTGCACATGGACGAGGTGCAGGGGCGTTTCCGGGTTGCGACGGGTGACACGTGTGACGAGCTGGCGGCAAGACTGCGGAAGCCCAAGAGCGCGAAGTATATCATCGTCGACTCGTTTCAAGTGGCTCCCTGGGACTATCCCGAGGCGGTGAAGCTGATGGAGACCTTTCCGAAACGCTGCTTCATCTGGATCAGCCAAGAGAAGAAGAGCCAGCCCCTGGGCGGCGGAGCGGTGAGGCTGAAGTACATCTGCGACATGAAGGTGCGTGTTGTGGGCTACAAGGCCTACTGCCAAGGCAGGAGCATCGGCGAGGCAGGGAGCTACTACACCGTGTGGGAGGAAGGGATACTGAAGACCAGCAATCAGATATAGGGCGGCCACAATGATGGTGCCTGAGAAAGAATTATTAACTAAACCACAACAGACATGGACGAAGTGATTGAGAAAATAGTGGCTGAGGCCAAGAAACAAGTGGCCGAGTACGGCTACGGCGACCAATGGGTGATGCTGAGCGAGGCTGCGCGGCGGCTGGATGACTTGGGGTGTGATGCATTGAAGCTGGAGTACTTGACAGAAGAGCTGGAAGGAGGAGATGGATGAGAAACTGCCGACTTACGGACTAAGGGCTGCGCTGCGGCGGAAAGGCTGTAGTGACAGATGCTGAGAATAAAATACGAACCCATTAAACACAAGAAGATGAAAACTTTTATTGAGACAATTAAGAAGAAGCTCCAGGCATGGCACGAGAATCGCGCCGCCAGGCTGGAGGAAGCCCGCCGGTCAAGGCTTGACGCAGAGGCACGGAAGGTGGTTCAAGTGATGGAATTCAACGGAGAACTGTACGTGAGTGTTCACGGGGTGCCTCTGTTTGACGAGGACGCTATCTGCGGTGATTTTGCTGTTGCCGTTAACGGCGCGCGGGAAATCTACAAGAAATGGAAGGAGGAGAAGCTATGGGAGAGCGGAACTACGCACGGTTCTACACGTTGCTGAGACGCATGCCTGGAGCGGACAAAGAGGCCCTTGTTGAGCAGTACACCAACGGGCGGACGGTGCATCTACACGAGACCACCGGCGAGGAATACCGCGTGATGTGCGACGAGATGGAGCGTGAGGCCGGTCACGACGAGCGCATGGAAGCCAGGAAGAAGGCTCTGAAGAAAAAACGCAGCATGTGCCTGCACCTGATGCAGCAGCTTGGCGTGAACACATCCGACTGGCCTATAGTTGACGATTTCTGCAGGAACCCGCGGGTGAGTGGAAAGCGTTTTGCCCAGCTTGGCACCGAGGAGCTTGATGCATTGCAGGTGAAGCTGCGGATGATAAAGCGTCATGGCGGCCTGAAGAAAAGCGCCGCCGGCCACGAGAACTACGCCCAGCAGGAGACAAATGCCACAACATATTTAATAGTGAACATGGACAATTTGTGTCAATCATAATATAATAACCCATTAAAAAGAGACAACAATGACAAAGAGAGTAAAGAAAGTGATTATCACCGGTGTGACAAGAGAAGCTGCCGATGATGCATTTGCAAGGTTCGCCAAGTGTGACAGCGAGATTGCGAAGATTACGGCAGAGATAGAGCTGCAATGCACGAAGATAAGAGAGAAGTACGCTCCGCAGCTTGCAGCACTGGGCACGGCCAAGGAGATTGCCTTCGACACGTTGAAGTCATTTGCCACCGAGAACAAGGATGCATTGTTCTCCAAGAAGAAGAGCCTGGACATGGCTCACGGCGTGATAGGCTTCAGGACCGGGACACCGAAGCTGAAGACTCTGAAGGGCTTCACGTGGGCCAAGGCGCTTGTGCTGGTGAAGGAGTACCTGAGGGGCTACATCCGCACGAGCGAGGAGGTTGCCAAGGACAAGCTGCTTGCCGACCGCGAGCTTGTGGTGACGGTGGACGGGAAGGAAGTGCCAATGCGCGAGGAGATGGCACGCTGCGGTATCGAGGTTGCGCAGGACGAGACCTTCTATGTTGAACCCAAGAGAGAAGAGGGTGCATGAAGATGACTGTGAACAAGTCGCCGAAGATAGCCCTGTGCCGCAAATGCCGCGGCACGGGGCTTTGGCGCCACGAGAGTGAGGACGGCGTGATCATCGAGGAGAGCTGCCCGCAGTGCGAGGGCACGGGCAGGGTGACTGTGAGTGCGGTAATGGAGTTTGACATCAGGCCATACAGGCATAAGGAAAGGCAATAGAGAATGAACAAGCGTCGCGGAGTAAGTTATCAGAAACGTGTGGAGGAGATAAACAGGATATATGACCGAGAGGCCAAGCGCGGATTGGCGAACCGCGAGATATGGCGTCGGTACATATATCCGGTTTATGGCATCACTGAGCGCACGTTTTACAACATACTGAACGCGAGCGCCGAGGAGAAGAACATCATAGCCGGAGACACCCGAGAGCTGTTGCTGTTTAACGGTGATGACTTTGCGGGCATGGACGGTCAAGAGGGCCACACTTAGCGGTCAAATCAAAGAGACAATCATGGCAAGCGATATTGAAACAGAGATGCAGCGTGTGATCAGGAACATCCTGAAGGACATCAAGGTGGAGCTGACCGATGAGTTTGACAAGAACTTTGAGCGTCAGGGCTTTTTCTCGGAGAAGTGGCAGCGGCGCAAAAGCCCGACACGTGCGGGCGGTGCCATTCTTGTAGACACGGGCAAGCTGCGGCGCAGCATCAAGAGCACAAGCACAAATGAGAGCATTGTGTTCTCAAGCGACCTGCCCTACGCCTCCATCCACAACGAAGGCGGAGAGATAAAGGTTACACGAAGGATGAAGGCCTACTTCTGGCACAAGTACTACGAAGCTACCGGATCTTTTGGCCGAAAGAAGAACGGCGAGCTGCGGAAGGACAAACGAACGGTGCAGCTCAGTACAGAGGCCGCCTTTTGGAAGTGTCTCGCCCTGATGAAAGAGGGAGGGAGCATCAAGATAGCGAAGCGTCAGTTTCTGGGTGCGTCGCCAGAAGTGGAGCGGGCCGTGCGTGAAATCATCGAGGAGAACCTGACAGATTATTTTGAACACGAATATAAACTGAAATGAGAAAAGAACTATTCAATGCCATCAAGGCAAAAATGACGAGTGATGTGCCGGAGGTGAAGCACGTGGACATGTGGAACCATAATGTGGAATTTCTGGAGCAAGAGGACGCATGGGCGCGGCCGGCAGTGTTTGTGGAGATAGGAACGATAGAGTGGCAGCCGTTGCAAGGCAATGGCCGGAGAGGCCGCGGTGTGGTGCGCATTCACCTTGTGACGGACTGGGCAGAGGGGGAATACGGCACGGCCTTTGATCTTGGGCGAAAGATACTGAGGGTTCTTGAGGGCATGGAGGGGTGCGAGTTTGACGGCATGGCCCTGCTGCAGACCGAGACGAATCACAACCACGAGGATATACTTGAGAGCATAGACAGCTATGCAGTGCGGTACCTGATGACGGAATAAGCGCCGCAAGCCAAGACGAGGAAGCCCCGACGGACAAACGTGCCGCCGGGGCTTTGCTTAGATGCCGCGGGCTGGGAAAGCAAGTTCTTTCAAAGACTCTCCTTGCGGAAAAGCATCATGTCGATGTAGGACGATGAGTAGTTCATGTGCTGGTTGAACACCCTAAGTTCCGCACCCTTGAATGGATTGCCCAAGCCAGGGTTGCGCCCCATCCACTCACATAATTCAAGGATGGACGATTTGTTTGAGGTGAAATAGACGAATGAATGCCCTTTTAGGACCTTGATAACATCGAGATAGTCGGCCAAGCCCCAATACATGTTGTAAGTGGAGACATCGGTGGAGAGGTATGGCGGGTCAACGAGAAAAACCACTCCAGGACAATCTCCATATTTATGAACGAGTTCCTTGTAGTCGCAAGAGGTGATTTCAAGGCCATTGAGATAGTCGCCACATGTTGGATAGTCGGTCTTTCGGATATTGTTATAAAGGGCTTCTTTTCTCATTCCATCAATATCCATTCTGTATTTCATGGAAAACATAAGAGACGATGACAGCGTGATGAAGTCAACGAAACCACTTTTCACGTACTCCTCGATGCGGTTGAATATATCATCACGCAGTTGACCCTTTATTATTTTATGCCTTGGCACGCTTTCTCCCACCATTTTCCTGATGTCGGCAATAAGGTGGTTGGTGCGTGGGATATTGTCAATGCGCCTACGATAATTGTCGAAGTCATTATAAACGACTTTAGAATGGGGTTTGAAGTGCTTTGTAATATGAGAGAGCAGCCCTGATCCTCCGAAGAGGTCGACGAACGTAGTGCCATCGGGGAACTGCTGGAGAATCTTTATAAACTCCTTTGCGAACATTCGTTTCTGGCCTACAAATGGCAGCGGTGCGGAAAGATACAGCTTGCTCATACGTTCAACTCGAATTTCACATTTTCGTCTCCATCGAGCAGGAGCCGTGTACGCTCCAGGTTGTTCTCGTAGATATGCACATTGCCGATGTTGAGCGTTATGGATTTCAGAGGCAGCTCTATCTGCCTTGCCATGAGATACAGATGGTAGAGGTCGGCTGGCAGTCCAAGGTTGGCATCGCTGCTGCGCTGATAAGCTGTAAGAACCAGTTCACCATTCTCTATTTGGAACTGCACAAGGCTCAGACATGGGGCTTGGTTGGTCTCCACCCCTGTGGAGCCGAGGAACAGCACATAGTTCTTTGAGCTGCGCTTCTCGCGGTTGATTTGGCAAATGAGTGGCGGCAGTTTCTTCAGATATGTCGGATAGCTGTTGACGAGCACCGGTCCGCAATAGTCCCACCAGCTGATGCCGGCCTCACGGTATTTATCGACGTTGCGCTCGCCTTTCATGAAGAGCTGCAGTTCACTCTTCAGTTTCTTTCTTGCGATGGGATGCCCCTCGAAAATGTCTAAAAGGTCAGCCGGGGAGAGCGTGAGCTTCTCATTGAGCAGGTAACGTATTGTGCCTTTTTTGTTGGTCTGCTTTCTGCCACTGACCAACACCTTTTGCAGAAGTTGATAGTATTTGTTCATTGTCTCACTACTGTTAAAATATAGGGCAAAGGTAGCAAGAGAGTGTGTGGTTGGAAGAGAGTCGATGGCACATCAAGCTGCAATGGCAGTGCAGCGCATTCTTAAGCCCTCTAAGCACGCTGAAACACGTCGGACACAATTTATCCCACGAAAGTAAGCGAGTTACAGTTTCTCCCAAACCGCTTCAGGAGCGAATATACTTTTCGTTCGCTCACCGCATAGCGCTGTGCAAGAACAGCTACGATATAGGACACCTTGTTGCCCTGGGCGTGCATGGCGGCGTAGTCGTCATACAGGTTAACGTAGTCGGCATCTTCCAGACGAATACCCGCGTTGCGGAGCTTGTTAATCAATTCCCTGTTAAATTTCAGTACTTCTATAATCTTCATTATTTGCAAAAAATTAATATCTTTGCATTGTCTCACTTATTAACGGCGCAAGGCGCCCACAAGATAAAACCATCTACTGGCGGCGAGGGTACATTGCCCCCGGCTGTGCCAGTAGATGGTAACTTGTGTTAATGAGTAAGTGAGACGACTATTAACAGGCCGGGGGCTTTTTTATATTCCACCCCCAAAGGGATTCATCTTAGTCTCGGCATAACTCCAAACTGAGATTATTCTTGCTTTCCAAGCAGGCCAAGAGCGAGGTCTTCCCCTAAAGAGAAAACTAAATTAATAATGAGCGCCGTCAGTTGATGTCTGTGCTCAGCCAGGGCTGCTCGTCGATGCCTGTAATGAAGCAGTACTTGTTGATGACGTCGGTGGAGATGCTTGCTCCGTCGGTGCGTCGCACCATCACTCGGAATACAGTGCCCTTGGCAATCGAGGCGCTCGATGCCCAGGCCGATGCCCCCGCATTTTTCTTGCGTGCAGAGTACATCACGTACATGGCCTCGAAGCCAGTTTTACACGTGATTTTGCAGTTGCGCCCTGCCCGCAACGCGTATCGCGAGCGTATAGCAGTTGTGCTTACGGTCGTGGCGTTCGACGTCTTGTAGTCCTGTGCAGTTGCAATCATGCCTTGGTCGAAGTCCTCACGCATGAGGCGAGCGCTGTTCACGCTCAAGTCGGCATGCACATTGTTCACCGCTGCCGTGCTGGCGTAGTAGTCGGCGGCGTCGACAAACATGTCATAGTTGAGTCGCATCCAGGTGTTGGTGTGTGTGATGCCGTCGGTGTCGGTGAGGCTCACGCCCGATGGGATATACATCCAAAACGTTCCGCCGCGCACTTGGCAGGTGTTGATTACATAACTTGCGCCTTCGTAGCTTATCTTGACGGCAGCAGGCATGGGCGCGCTGCCGTTGACGATGGCATTGATTTCGGCCTGGTCGGCTGCGCTGTCGACCATCAGCCCCCCTGCGCCACCGCTCATGCCAAGCTCAAGCAGGTAGCAGTTTTTGATATTCCCCACGAGGGACTGCAAGCCCTCGTAATCCAAATACTTTCTCATAGTTTGTTAAGTTTTTTTGTTAGAACAGTGCGTTGATTTCGGCCGTGGTGATTGAGGTCTGCACCTTGGTTGTGCTCTTGCCCGTGTCGACGATGTACCAGTCGCCCGTGGCGGTGTCGTTGAAGAGGAAGGTGCCTATTGTTGCGACTGGCACGGGGGAGCCGTTGGTCACTTTGAATACGAAAGGCTCGTCGTTGGTTGCGAGCCAGTAGCCGCTGTAGCTCTTTGGAATGCCGTCTGCTGCGTTGCCAGCCGTGCCCACGAACACGTCCTCGTCGCCCTCGAGCGTGGCGATGCGATTACCCAGGGCGGTGTCGGCTGCCGTGCGGGCGTCGGTCTCGGCCTTGATTAGGGCCTTGACCTGGTCGGTGGTGGAATAGTCGCTCAGGTCCATCTTCGAGGAGATGGTGCCCAGCTGCTCCCACTTGTCTGTGCTGCCGCGCCACACGTACTCGGCGTATTTGTTGTTAGTACCAGTCTTGGTGAGCTGCAAGAGGTGTATCTTGCCCTCGTTGCCGCTGGCGGGGGCGTCGGGCAGCGAGGTCACGACCACAAAGAGGGTGCTGTCAATCTGCACGCTGATGGTGCTGCCTGCAATCTTGATGCCCTGTCCGGCAGTGAGCTTGTCCTGCTTCTTGCCGATGGCGGTGTTGATGGCCGACACCTGCGCGTTGAGCAGGCTGTTGGTGGGTGCGCCGTCGGTCTGCGTTCCCAGGCTGGTGTACAGCTTGGTGAGGCCCGCGGTGCCGGTGTTGCCCGTGCCATAGGTGGTGTCCTGGTAGTTGATGGTTCCCGTCGTACCGTCGGCGCGGGTGAAGGAGAGCGTCTTGTTGCCGCTCCCGGTGATGGTCTTGATTGCCTCGCCCTTGGCTGCGAAGTAGCTCTTGAGTTTTGCGATGAGGGTTGTTAAACCTTCCAAAGATAAAAATTTTGTCATTTTGCGTTATTTTTTATGGGTTGATAAACAATAGTTCTATTTCCTCGCTGGTGATGACCATGATGGTGTCGAGCTTGGTCTTGTCGCTTGTGCTCATCAGACCGTGCTCCTGCTGGGTGGCGTCGGGGTAGACGGTCTTATTTTCCACCTCGTCGAGCAGCTGCTGCACCTTTGCGCCTGTTTGCTTTAACTTGTATGCCATAGCCTCACCTCCTAACTAATAGATATTCGCCGTCGCAGTCGAGCATGTCGCCCAAGTCGGCGCACTGCAGCACGTCGAGCTCTACGCTTCCCTGCGAGATGGCGAGGGCGTGGGCCACGATGTCGAGCATGTACTTCTGCGCCTCTCCCGCTGTCATGGGGTAGTCGCCGCCAGTTTTCCTGACAGCCGCCATCTTGTAGTGGCCATCGCTGTCAGAAGTCTTGTCCTTTATGCTAAAAAACAAGTGTTTCATTTGCTCCCTCCAGTTGATTGATATGCTTTCCAAACATCATCACCTGCTACCCCGTCGGTGTATGTCCTTGTGCAGTAAAGCGTGAATGGATATAGCAGGTTAATTCCATCGCTTTTAAGTGTCCAATCGATTTTGCTCTTGTCGATATTGTAATTTTCGTACAACCACGACTGCATTTCTTCGACACCATCTTTAACCGAGGAAATCACACGCTCTTTGCCAACAAGTCGAACAATGCCGCTGGCGTAGTTGTCGGACGAGCACGACTTCGATTTGAATGTTTTTCCGTCGTATGTCTGTGCCAGCGACTGGTTATTGTAGGTATATATGCTGTCGCCATATATCACATTGTTGAACCGCTTGGCAGTGAAGATGTACCATTCCGTTGAACTTCCGCTTAGGTCGTCGGCATTGGTGCAAACGCTTATCTCTGTCATAGTTGCATCGTTTATATCGACGTAATTCAAGCCGTTAGGCCCCAGGTCGTATAACTTCGTGCCTGCGTTGTTGTAGTAGCTTAGAGTCGCAAAGCCGTTGTCGTCGACGCCAAAAACGATATTTCGTGCCTGCTTGCCGTAAATTTCCATCAACGTTCCCGAGGCTTCGATTCTCGCACCGCTCTCGGCCGTCTTGAGCTTTGCCACCACGAGGTCGTTGCTCACCGTGGTGGTGTCGGCCTTCAGGTTGATGCGGCTGTTCTCTCCGTCAATGGAAATTCCTGCGGTCTTCAATCCAGTTGTGAGGTCGGTAACGCTTGCGCTTATCGTGCTTGCGGTCTGCTTAATCTCCGATGCATAAGCAGTAGTGACTTCCTGGGCCATGCGCCAGTCGCCGATGTCGAATGCCTCGCCCGCGGCCTTTGAACCTGCACAGCACAAGATGTCGTTGCGTGCCCACGGGTCGTCGCCAGAGTGCGTCTTTCCGTCGGGGCACTCCACCATCATAGTTGGGCTCGTTGGATAGGTGGCGTTGACCCACAAGTCGCCAGCATCGTAGGGCGGCACGGGCTGGGACACGAACACGCGGCGCTTGCCGTCGGCCGTGTCCTGCGCTCTTTCGGCCTTTTCTAAAGATGAGAGCACGTCTTTGTCTGTGATGTTCACCCAAAAAAATTTGCCATCGAGTTGCTCAAACGAATACGCGCGCCCTCCGTTTTCCTTGGCTGCTTTGTTATAGTAGATGTCCTTAACGTGCTGCTGCTTGATGTCGTCGGTTGTCCAGGCGTTTGCTGGCTCGTTGTCGAGGGTGGGCACCTGCTCGCCGAACCACAGCACCACCTGCTCGTCGCTCTGCGCCTTGATGTCGTCGATGTCGGCCTGGTGTGCTTGCAGCACGTCGTCGAGGGTCTTGACCTGCCCGTCGACGTTGAGGGCAATGCCCGCTGGCGAGATGTATACCTTTGCGGCTGGCAGTGTGTAGGTGCTGATGCCCTTGTAGGCGGCGATAAAGGGGCTTCCCGTGCCCGCGCCCGCGATGATGATGGCGCTCTGCCTGTCGGACGTGGTGCGGTTGCCCAGCACGGCTATCTTGTCGCCAGGCTGCGGCACGCCGCTGCCCTGGGCGCAGTCCATCTCGTTGCCGATCTTGTCGATGTAGGACACGCTGATGTAGTGCTTGCCGCCCACGGTGCCCGTGTCCCACACGCGGCGCCACCAGTAGCGCTGGGTGGTGGCGTTGAACGTTTGGCAAATCACCTGGTCGTCGACGGCAAAATCGTTTGTGATTTCATTGCCCTCGCTGTCGCGGGCAGGCCAGCGCAAAATGAACTGCTTGCCGTTGCCATCCTCCTTGACATCCACCTCGGTGATGGTGGCCTCGGCGGGCGAGAGCAGCACCTGGCCGCCGATGTGGCGCAGGCGCTGAATGTCGAGCTCGGCCACCTGCAGCTTGCGTCGCACGGTGAGGTTGTCGACCTCGGCGCTCCATGCCCCGTCGGCGTCGCGATACAGCCCCGCCCCCGTCGAGCCGGCTGCAAAGTCGCCCGCCGTCAAGCCACGGGCAAAGTTGATCGCCTCCTGCGCCGTGTCGGCCGTGTCTTTGCGCAGCCAGCGGCTGAAGGCCGGGCTGTCGCTGTCGAGGTCGGCTGCAGTGGCGGCGTGTGTAGCCTTGTCTGATTTCAGAGCATGCGTGGCCTCTTTTGCCTGTTCAGCTTCAAAGGCCAGGTTGCTCAGGTCAGCCTTAACGGCGTGTGCAGCCTCTTTCACAGCCATGTTGCCATAGGACGTGCTGCTTGTGGTGATTGCACTGGTGCTGCCCTCGTTCTTGGGCTTTATGATAATTTTGACATCTATCATTGATCTATCTCCTTTAAGTTCATTTCAGCCGAGCCCTCGTTGATGTTTCGGCTGATACCCTGCACAAAGAATGTTCGGCCCATCGCAGGATGGCGGTAGTGCAGCAGCGGGTTCACAAGACTCTCGCCGGCTTTGTCCCGCAGCTTCTGCGTCATCGTTATGCGTGGAGCGTGGTACTCTTGGTAGTAGCTGTCCACATATAATTGCTCAGGCTTGGCACTCAGCTCTCGGACGTAGTCATACACGCTCAGCACCGCTTCACCGCTCTGTGTGTTCACCGGGGTGCTCATCTTCACGCTGTCCGTCACACCTAAATCATGACACTCAGCCGACGTCAGGGCCGAGCTTATCTTGAAGCTGATGTCGTCCTTGCGGTTCACAAAGGTCTCCTTTGTGTCGCTCAGATACACGATGTCGTTGTCGCCCGTGTTGTTTACAAGGCCGTTGTCACTGTATATCTTCATCTCAAACGACTCGATGACGATGCTGCTCACGTGAGGCAACAGGGCC
Organism: uncultured Prevotellaceae bacterium; assembly: GCA_900314215.1. Taxonomy (GTDB): domain Bacteria; phylum Bacteroidota; class Bacteroidia; order Bacteroidales; family Muribaculaceae; genus Sodaliphilus. The sequence continues at coordinate 2,185 of OMUK01000053.1, read as the reverse complement.
ACAGTGCTACTGCTCCACTTTGTGTGTCGGAAAAAAGTAGGGTGGCGGCGGGTGATCACGTCCCATGTCACGTTCACAGGGCCAAGGATGACGAATTTCACCGCACCGCTCACCTTGTCTTTTTTCCTGATGGGTATCGCTATTCCCTCTGCATCAATCCCCATCTTGTAGTCGATGTTGTTCTGCAGATTAAACTTTGTGCCGATAAGCTTGTCGCCAATTTTCGGGTCAAAGCCTATCGTAAAACTCTGCTGGTAATACTCGTCATCGCTGTCGCACTGGCTGCGCTCCTTGTACTTGTGCCACTCATAGTCGGATGTCTTGCCCGTCGACCCTGTCTCCACTACACACTGGTCGCCTATGATGAGCATGCAAGCCACCATGCCCACCTTCGATATTTGGTCAGAGCTGTCGCCGATGGCGCTGTATTGGAACTCATACTCCTGTGGCCCTTTCTCAGTGAACGGCACAAGCCCATTATCTCTGTCTTGGTCCCACTCTGGCTCTGTGCCTGGAGTGGCTGCCTTCCACCATTTCTGGGTGTAGTAGCGGCCGTCGCCGTTGTCGCGGCTGGGCACCGTGTGTTGCCACCATTGCCGGATGGTTTTGCCATAAAGAGGATTGGCATTTACTCCAGGCGAGGGAGTGTAGTCGTAGATCGCTTTGTAGGTATCCGTCATCTTCATCACGGGGTTCAGGGCGATGCTACCGCTGAGCACGATGTAGTTTGTCGTGTCGTCGTCGCTGGGCGAAAACACGCCGCCCGTCGTGTTGCCGTTGTACACGGCGTAGGGGGCTGAGGCCTTTAGCGATGTCTCGTTGGGATAGGCCTTGCTCTCGTCCTTATCCTCGCCGTTGCCGTTCACACTCAAAAATAGGCAGTTTGTCATCTCCACCCTCGACACGGGCGCGTTGTCTTTGCCGTCGGTCTTGCGCTCCACCTTGCCAAAGGCGATGATAGCCGCCCCGGGCTGCTGGGCCAGCACGCCAGGCAGGCGCTCCTGGTTCTTGTTGCCCTGTGCGTACTGCTCGATCAGGCTTCCCGTGCCCTTGTCGGTGAAAGTCCACTCTGGATTGTCCATCACCTGCATGTACCAGTCCGTGATACGGCCGTCCTCAAAGTCGGTTTCCCGCCCGTGTGTCATCGCGTCAAAGGCATCGATGGCCTTCTCCCCCTCGCCGTCGCTGCTGTATTCAGTCAGGTATTTTTGCTTGTTAGAGAACGGGCTTGTCACAAGGTCGTTGTCCAGAGGGCTCTTGATCACGCTCTCCACGCTCTTGATGTCGCATGTCAACATCAGCTGGCTGTACACCTGGCCCACGCTGATGCTTGTCTCCGTCCCCATCACGTTCTGCGTCGTGATGTCTGTCGTGCTGCGCGCCGTCGTCAGACGTCCGCCGGTCAGCAGGTCGCGCCAGTAGATGTCATTGTCGCCCTTCACCGTCTCCCACGAGAAGATGTAGAAGTCCATTCCATCTTGCATGATGTGCAGGTTCAGATACTTCAGTAGCTCCTCCAGCACGTCGTCCTGTTGCCACACGTCGTCCTCCTCGTCGCCAAGAAACAGCAGCTCATTGATGGTCAGTTGCCCGAAGATGGTGTGGCGGTTGGCCGTCTGGCTGTCCACCGCCTTGCTGCCGTCATACCAGTAGTGGGCCTTGCTGCCGTCCTTGATGTCCAGACCCGCGGCCACGCCGCCAAGCATCTCCTTTATCATGCTCAGGAAGCTGCGCTGTGAGGCCTGACCCTTTACCACGCTGTAAAGCACGCCAAGCGAGCCCACGTCGCGGTATTTGGCGTATTGCAGGGCCGTCAGAGCGTCTATGCAGCTTAGCTCTATCTCGTCCAGCTCATCATTGTAGTCTTGCGAGTACGTCTGGGGCTCCACATACCCGGCAAACAGGCATACGCCCTCACGGTAGATGTTCACCACAGCGTCCTTGCACGACGGGCAGAAAAAGTCCTGCACGAAGTTCCGAGTGAGCAGCCGCACAGTGGCCTGCTGACCCAGCAGGTGGTCAAACGTGTCGTTCACCTCGCTCGTCGTCTCCACAGGGTCGTCGCTGAAGTATAGGCCGCTCTTACCGTCGCCTATCTCCAGCTCCTCGCCGCGGTCGCCGTGCGTCAGGATCAGCACCTCGATGCGGTCGTTCAGCTCATTGTAGAATTGTCCGTGTATATACA
>OMUK01000067.1 GCA_900314215.1 uncultured Prevotellaceae bacterium | reverse complement strand
AAAAATAGTTAAACTTTTCCACAGGCATTCATCCACTACAAACTTTTGATGGTTACAGCCCTGATAGCCAGAACTATAACCATCAAAAGTGACAAAGATGGAAAATTAGTCACTATTTTTATGTTTGCAAAAATCTTGCCATTTTTTTTTGCCTTTATCGCTATAAAATCACTAATTTTGTGCCCTAAATGGTACGTCATTTCGTCACATATTGCATCGCGGCACTGATGGGTGTGCTCACGCTTGCCTCGTGCGACAACGGCACGGGCGGCAGGAATTCTGCCGATTTTAACGTTGTCGTCACTGTCGACAGCTTGAAGTGCGACAGCGTGTCGCTCGTTGTGGTTGAGCCGGCCTATCACCAGTTGCGCAGCTTGGGCAGCCATGCCATGAAGCGCGGGAAGGTCACCTTTGCCGGCCAGCTCGATGGCCCTCGCATCGCAATGCTCAAGCTCAACCGTGCCAGCAAGCCCCTCTATTTCATCCTGGAGCCTTGCTCGACCACCATCTATATCAATCGCCGCGAGATTGTGATCAAGGGTGGGGTGGTGAATCATGAATTTCTGCAACTCATGAAGCGTCGCAACACGCTCATTGCCCTCGACGACTCGCTGCGGGCTCGCTACACCCGCATGGTGGCCGACACCACCATGACCCGCAAGCTTGAGGCTAAATACCTGCACCGCGACAGCGTGCTCAACGACTCTCTGCAATCGATGACGTTGCATCTCATGCAGCGCAACGACGTGATAGGGGTGCTCTACCGCGACCGGTTCTCTACCGATCTCGACTCGGCCCACTTGCGCCTGTTGCTGAGCAAGCCCAAGTCGCGCCGGCCCTGAAAAAAGTCTGCTCGGGCAATTTTATTTCCAGCAATATCTTATTGTGGCATAAAAAAAACGCATCGGCAACCCGCAGAACTCTGCGCGCCGCCGATGCGGTAATTTTCTCGTATTATATAAGCCTGGAATTACTCAGCTACTACTTCAAAAGGAATAGTGGCTTGCACTTCCTTGTGCAGCTTCACCACAGCCTCATACTTGCCAACTTCCTTCACAGCACCCTTGATGCTGATGAGCTTGCGGTCGATCTCGTGACCTTCCTTGGCAAGTGCCTCGGCAATTTGGATAGGTGTAACCGAGCCGAAGATGGTGCCATTGGCACTCACCTTTGCACCGATTGTGAGCGACACGCCCTCCAGGCTCTTTGCCACAGCCTCGGCGTCGGCCTTGATTTTGGCAAGCTTGTGGGCGCGCTGGCGCTGGTTCTCGGCAAGCACCTTGAGTGCCGACTCGCTGGCGATCACTGCCTTGCCCTGGGGAATGAGGTAATTGCGGCCGTAGCCGTTCTTTACTTCTACTACATCATCCTTGTATCCAAGGGTGGTGATATCTTCTTTCAATATAACTTTCATAATTTACTTTTCCTCCTTGGTTTAAAGATTATTTCATCAAATCGGTTACGAATGGGAGCAAAGCCAGGTGGCGTGCACGCTTCACAGCTTTGGCAACTCTTCTTTGGAACTTCAGCGAAGTACCGGTGATGCGACGAGGAAGTATCTTGCCCTGCTCGTTGAGGAATTTCTTCAGGAACTCAGGGTCCTTGTAGTCGATATACTTGATACCGCTTCTCTTGAAACGGCAATATTTTTTCTTCTTGGTGTCAACCGACAGTGGAGTCAGGTAACGTATTTCTGATTGGGTCTGTGCCATAATTTATTTCCTCCTTTTCTTTAAGCTTCTTTTTTAGTTTCTTCTTTTGCAGGCTCGGCAGCGGGTGCGGCCTCTTGGGCAGCAGCCTCAACGGGCTTCTCCTCTTTGGGAGCGTTCTTCTTCAAGCTGCGACGCTTGATTGCATACTCCTCGGCATACTTGTCGAGACGGAAGGTCAAGAAACGGAGCACTTTCTCATCGCGGCGATATGCTGTCTCCAGCGTCTTTACGATGGTGGGCTCGCCATCAAACTCCAGCAGGGTGTAGAATCCTGTGGTCTTCTTTTGGATGGGGTAGGCCAGCTTGCGCATGCCCCATTGCTCTTCGTTGACAATGGCTGCACCATTGCTGGTGAGCACTGCCTTGAATTTTTCTACCGCTTCCTTCATCTGTGGTTCAGACAAAACGGGAGTTAAAATGAAAACGGTTTCGTAATGATTCATATAACTTTAAATGATTTTGAAATTAATAATTTGCTTTCTTGAAAAAGCGGTGCAAAATTACAAAACTTCTCCCACACTGGCAAGTTTAAACCCTAAATAAATCAACATTTTGCCGAATTTTTCGCCGATTTTAAGCTTTTTCTGGGCTCGGTCGCGCCTGACCGCCGCCCCGGCCTGAGGTCCAAGCGGTTAAACTAAATAAAATACTTTATTTCATTTTTTAATAATTAGGCGTGAGTTGCACATTTATCTTTAATATGTGTTATTTTAAAGTGCCACGTTGTGATTTTCTCGCATTTTTTGAGTAAATTTGCAAATTGAAAATGAGACTATAATTGCCGGTGATTAAAAACGGACATCATGACCAGCAATCAAGAAAAGGTTTTTTAATAGGTGATTTTTCAAGTATTAATTTATATATAAAACACAATTAATGAAGACAATTTACACATTCGGCAATGGTAAAGCAGAAGGCCGTGCCGACATGAGGGATCTCCTCGGCGGCAAGGGTGCTAACCTTGCTGAGATGAATTTAATTGGCGTTCCTGTACCTCCAGGTTTTACAATTACTACCGACGTATGTAAACTCTATGTGGCCAAGGGACGCGAGGCCGTAGTTGATTTGATTAAGGATGATGTGGTAAAATCGATTCACCACATCGAGAGCCTCACGGGCAACAAGTTTGACGACCCCGAGAACCCACAGCTTGTGTCGGTTCGCTCGGGTGCACCTATCTCCATGCCTGGCATGATGGATACCGTGCTCAATCTGGGTATCAACGATGCAGTTGCCGAGACTCTTGCTAAGAAATCCAACAATCCACGTTTCGCCTGGGACAGCTATCGCCGCTTCGTGCAGATGTATGGCGATGTCGTGCTGGGCATGAAGCCACAGAATAAGACCGATATCGACCCCTTCGAGGAAATCATCGAGAAGGTGAAGGCCGAGAAGGGCGTGAAGCTCGACATCGACCTCGACGTCGACGACCTGAAGAAGCTCACGGTCCTCTTCAAGGAGGCTGTGAAGAAGAGCACTGGCAAGGACTTCCCCACCAGCGCTTGGGATCAGCTGTGGGGTGCAATCTATGCTGTGTTTGACAGCTGGAACAACGAGCGCGCCATCCTGTATCGCCAAATGAATCAGATACCCGACGAGATTGGCACTGCCGTCAACGTGCAAGCCATGGTATATGGCAACATGGGCACCAACTCGGCCACTGGCGTGGCATTCTCTCGCGACGCCGCCACTGGCGAGAACCTCTTCAACGGCGAGTACCTCATCAACGCTCAAGGCGAGGATGTGGTGTCGGGCGTGCGCACTCCACAACAAATCATGACCGAGGGCTCGCGTCGTTGGGCCGAGATGCAAGGCATCAGCGAGGAAGAGCGCATGACCAAGTATCCCTCGCTCGAGGAGACCATGCCCGCCTGCGCTGCCCAGCTCGTTGAGATACAGCAGCGCCTCGAGGACCACTACCACGACATGCAAGACATGGAGTTCACCATTCAAGACGGCAAACTCTGGTTGCTGCAAACCCGCAACGGCAAGCGCACCGGCGCCGCGATGGTGAAGATTGCCATGGACCTGCTGCGTGAAGGCCAAATCGACGAGAAGACCGTGCTCAAGCGCATGGAGCCTGGCAAACTCGACGAGCTGTTGCACCCCGTGTTCGACAAGACCGCTCTTGCCGCCGCTCACCGCGTGGCCAAGGGTCTGCCTGCTTCGCCAGGCGCTGCTTGCGGCCAGATCGTGTTCTTTGCCGACGACGCCGAGAAGTGGGCCAAGGATGGCAAGCAAGTCATCATGGTGCGCCTCGAGACCTCTCCCGAGGACCTGCGCGGCATGACTGTGGCTCAAGGTATCCTCACCTGCCGTGGCGGTATGACTTCTCACGCTGCTGTGGTGGCTCGTGGCATGGGCAAGTGCTGCGTCTCGGGTGCCGGCGAAATCAAGGTGAACTACAAGAACCGCACCGTCGAAATGGGCGGCAAGGTGTTCCACGAGGGCGACTGGATCTCGCTCAACGGCAGCACCGGCAAGGTTTATGAAGGCCAAGTTGAGACTGTGGATGCCGACGTGAGCGGCGACTTCAAGGCTGTGATGGATCTCGCCGACAAATATACCAAGATGCAAGTCTACACCAACGCCGACTCGCCTCGCGACGCCAAGGTGGCTCGACGCTTCGGCGCCAAGGGTATCGGCCTGTGCCGCACCGAGCACATGTTCTTTGAGGGCGACCGCATCAAGGCCATGCGCGAGATGATTATTGCCGAGAACGTTGAGAGCCGCAAGGCTGCTCTTGCCAAGTTGCTGCCGCTGCAGCGTGGCGACTTCGAGGGCATGTTTGAGGCCATGTCGGGCTTAGAGGTCACCATCCGCCTGCTCGATCCACCATTGCACGAGTTCGTGCCTCAGGAGCCTAAGGCTCAAGAGGAGCTCGCCAGCGAGCTGGGTGTGAGCGTCGACCACATCAAGCGCGTGGTTTCCAGCCTCAAGGAGGTGAACCCCATGCTGGGTCACCGTGGCTGCCGCCTGGGCAACACCTATCCCGAGATTACCGAGATGCAGGCTCGCGCCATCCTCGAGGCCGCTATCAACGTGCAAGACAAGGGCTTCGAGGTGCATCCTAAGATTATGATTCCACTGGTGGGCGTGTTCAACGAGCTCAAGATGCAGGCCGAAATCATCAACCGCACTGCCGAGACCGTGTTTGCCGAGACCGGCAAGCGTGTGACTTACAAGATCGGCACCATGATTGAGATACCTCGCGCAGCTCTCGTGGCCGACCAAATCGCTAAGATTGCCGACTTCTTCTCGTTTGGTACCAACGACCTCACCCAGATGACCTTCGGCTACAGCCGCGACGACGTGGGCAAGTTCCTCAACGACTACATCAAGGCCGGCATTCTCAAGAACGATCCATTCCAGATCCTTGACCAGGAAGGCGTGGGCCAGCTCATCAAGATGGCTGTCGAGAAAGGCCGCTCCACCAAGCCCAACATCAACCTGGGCATCTGCGGTGAGCACGGAGGTGAGCCTTCGAGCGTGAAGTTCTGCGCAAGCCTCAACCTCGACTACGTGTCGTGCTCGCCCTATCGCGTGCCCATCGCCCGCCTCGCCGCCGCCCAGGCAGCAGTCGAGTAAGATAGGCGATATATTACCTTATTAATTTTCTTAGGCGACAAGCCCTCTGCAGCAGAGAGGCTTGCCGCCTAAGCTTTTTATGGGCTGAGCATTTAAGCACGCTTTCAGAAATAAAGCAAGGCAAATTGCTCTCGATAAACCCAACAATACAAAAAGCTGGTATCGACAACAACTTGCCCACTCATAACTTTATGGCGTTTTGAGTGCTGATAGGTGGTCAACACGTCGTGTCATGACGCTTATGCGCGAGGATAAAAATTTATCCATCGGTAACACTATTCGCACACGAGAAGTGTAAAAAATTAAAGTGCTAGACGGTCAAACGATAAGGCCTGAAAAAGTCTTATCCCGCAATTCCAGCACTTCAAATGGTGTGGGTACGCCTAATAATCATCTTAAGGCCTATCCACTTGCAAAGCTACTAAAAGGAGTTGAAAATCCTACGATCCGGGCAAAAAAAATATTGGATGAGAGCACGGCTCTTTCATTTAAGATTGTTTTGGCCTGTCAAAATTAAGGTTATTTTATAGCGGGCGTTCGGACGGTTTTCCCCGCCCGATTCATGGTTTTTCCCCATTGCTTTTGGCAGTCGCAGGACGTGGGCGTGCTGCAATCTAATTTCTTAAAAATCAGGAAAATAAGCGGTTTAAAAAATTGGCCAAATGGCCAATTTTTCGTAACTTTATAGTTGAAAATCAGGAAGTTATGATTGAAATTGAACCACTTGACCAAATACGTTCCAGCGGTGCGCAAGCACTCGACCGGACCTCAAAATTACAAAAGAAATCTGAGTCCCGCAAACAGCAGGCCGAGCCAGCTGAAGACGACCCTTGCGCTTTACAACAACGAGGCCCGCCAGAGCGCAGCAGGACAGATGGACCTGTTCACAGGCGATGTGCCGAGCAGGGAAAACATATTGAGAAACGTAATAAAGACGATATACAATGCAAACAAGAAAGAAATCGAAGCAGCCAGGGCGGCAGCCGTGGAGCGAAGAAAAGCAGAGAGCATTCAACAAGATGGCGCTGCTGCAGCGGGCAGTGGAGAGGGCGGACGAGGAAACGCCCCAGCCGCCAGTGGACATGAGGGAGCAGGTGAGGGAGAACCTGCGCCAGTGGGCGAAGAAACACGGAGGCCAAGTGTTCATCTGACAGAGGAGCAGGCGGAAGATTACATCGCCAAGATGGAGGGCAACGCTGAAGCACCCCGCGAAATCGAACTCACACCGGAAAACTGGGACAAGGAATTCGGGAGCGATGGCATTGTCAATACTCCATTGGGCGATGTGAAGATGGGCGAGCATCAGTATTTGAAACTCGCCCGCGAGGGTCGCAACGGCAAACTTGGCATGATAAAGCCGACACTTGAACACCCTGACATCATCATCGAGGAAGCCAGCGAAGCAAAAGAGGGCGACACAAGCGAGAGAAACAGCTCATATGTGTTCGTCAAGGCTTTCAAAAAGGCAGACGGCACGCGATATTACTATTTCACGTCCATCACCGTAAGCAAGGACGGCATGGAAGTCGTGGTGTCGAACCAAGAAAAAAGCCGCAACAGGATATTGCGGCTTATGACGGAAGGGAATGTCGTTTGGCGCACTCCGAAAGATGCGACTGCTTCCTCGGCAGAGAAGCAAGGTTTGGACTCTGAGCAGCCGAATGAAGCCGAGACTGCTGCAAAGGGCTCGGGAATAACTTCTCAAAGCACCCCTTCTGCTAACAAAGGTAGTGAAAAGAGTGGTGACGGCCAAGGGGAAAGTGTGAAAAAAGCTGAAAATGAGCCCAGGGCGGCGGCTGTGGTCGAGCAGCAAAACGGTGGGCAAGGGGTGATGCCAGCAGGGCTCCAGGTGCGGAGGAGCGACTTGACGAAGCTCACGAATATGAAGGGTTACGCTATAGGCACGCCCCCATCGGAGATCAAGGTTGTGGGCGTGGATAACATCGCCGAAGACGCCGAGACGGGAGGAGTAGAGGCTGACGTGACCTTTGAGTACCCGACGGCGGCCGGGGCCGACGGCCTAAAGGGGACGGCGAGGGTGACGAAGCGCGTAGCGCTGGTGCGCCGCGGGCAGGAGCCCTACAAGAGGGAGCAGACGAAGCTTGGCGAGCTGAAATACTACCTCGACACGGTCGTGAAGAAGGACGGGGAGAGGGTGACCACCACTCGCGTGGAGCGGGACGGGAAAGAGATCGTCTCGCCCAATGCGTATTTCCCGATGCCGGAGGGCTATGAGGCCGATCCGGAGTACTTGGGCGTATTTGACGACGATGACGCCGATGACATCGATGTGCTGGGCATACATGAGCTGCGGGAGCTAAAGGACGGGCGGAAGATAGCCGCGGTGGTGATCAAGGGTTATGGCGCATTTCGTACGTTGGAAGACGTTTTGCTCAGGCCGGTGGAGCCGAAGCAGGAGAAGCCGAAGCAGAAGGCGAGCGAGCAGAGCGAGCAACCCAAAGAAACAGTTCCCGACGTGACGCAAGAGGGGCCTGCCTCGGTGCAGCAGGGTGCAGGAGCTCAAGGCGACATGGGCGGCCGCGGCGTGGACGCGCAGGGCAACCCTGTAGACAGTGCAGGAAGGCTGGTCGTGGAGAAGGTGGGCAGTGTAGACGAGCTCACCGATGGCGACTTCACTGCGCCCACGCGCACTGTGCAGCTGCCCGAGATACCCGAGGGCGTGGACCGTGCCATAGGTGCAGGCGGAAAACCCGTGATTATCAAGAAAAACATCTTTGAGAAAAACAGAGACGCGCATAAAGAATTATCGCCGTCGGATAGTCGTGAAATTCTGACACTTGCATTGTATACCCCCGACTTGGCGGGTTCAACTCAACCTATCAGGCATCCCGATTATAAGGTGGCAATTCATACTGGAGAGAAGAATTCAGTAATCGTGCTTGACGTGTATTCAGGAAAGGATAATGTGGAGATTGTGGGTTGGAGAAAAGTCGACGAGAAAGGTTTGGAGAAAATGAAGAAGCAAGCCACTCGTGAGGGCGGGCAACTCCTCATACTTTCTCCTGCAAGCAGGTCGGCGGCAGCCCTTTCCGCTCTTCCGAATGGTGCTTCCTCTGCTGGCAAAGGTAGTGAAAAAGGCGGAGGAATGCAAGAGCATGGCAAGCCTGACGTGGAGGCGGTGAAGGAGAAGATTGACGACGTGGGCGAGAAGATTGAAGGATCGAAGAAGGACCTGTACAAGAAATACATGGGGACTGTGCACGTCGACTCGGTGGAGGATGTGGCAACCAAGCCGTTGTCGGCGGTACTGCCGCGTCCCGACTTCAAGAAGATGAAGCAAGAAGGTGCCAACGAGGAAGGCATTGCGGCGCTGATGTATATCTTTGACCACCTTCCCGCCAAGCCTCGCATGAAGGGCAGTTATGGAGGTAAGCTGAAGATGGCTCGCTATGTGCAAGATGTCCAGGCGGCAGGGATGCTTGTCAAGATGTATTTTCACGGCGGGAGAGAGGGGCTCACGCTTGCAGACTTCGTTGACGCCGTCAAGAAGCAATACCCCACCGGATTCTCGAAATATGTGGAGTTTGCCAAGGCGGTGGGCATAGGCAGCGTGCAGACGCTGAAGGGCTATGAACTGGTGACGACCCCTGCCCTCGAGGTGCTGAGCGTCGAGTCGGGCGGTACCGAGTTGTATAACAGGGCATACGATAGTGGCGCGCCTAAACACATTGCTGTCCGCCTTAGTATGGCGGAGATTGAAGAGAAAATCAACAGTCTGAAAGCGTATAAGGCGCACGTGGAGACTGAGGCATATGCATCAAGACTTGATGAGCGCATTGCCAAGTTGCAGGAAGTTTACGGCTTGCTGAAAGACGGGAAAAGTGATTACACCCACCATGATGCGGCATATCGCGTCATGAAGGGAGGCACTTACATCGGTGGCAAGTATGGCAGCATCGAGGAGGCCGGCAAGGCTGTGCGAGAGCACTTGAACGGCAAGGGCGGGAAAGCAAAAGCCCACCGATTTGAAATAAGATACTGGCTGCGCAATCACGGCGACCACAACTACATGATCACGCTGCAAGGGAAGCCCAAGGTGATTGTGCGTGACGGGCTGACCAAGGAGGAAGCCTATGAGCAGATCAAAGACCAGGAGGGACTTGAGCAAAATTATGAAGAGCTGACCCATCTTGTGGAGGCCCGCAAGAAGACCAACTCGCCCCGCGAAGGGAAGCAGTGGCGCGAGGACGGGCGCGACATGAGCGCCGACGAGTTTGCGCAGACATTCGGTTTCAGAGGCGTGCAGTTTGGCAACTGGGAGAAGCAGGGAGACCGCCAGCGGGACCTCAACGAGGCCTACGACGCGCTGATGGACCTTGCCTCGTCGCTGGGCGTGAGCCCTGAGGTGCTGTCGCTGAACGGCAGCCTGGGCATGGCATTCGGCGCCAGGGGCGGCGGCAGGTTCAGTGCCCACTATGAGCCAGGGCAGGTTGTGATCAACCTGACCAAGACCCGCGGAGCCGGCTCGCTGGCTCACGAGTGGTGGCACGCGCTCGACAACTACTTTGGCAAGATGGGCAAGGGCGTGAAAGCCAAGGACTCGGACAGCAACATGGCCACGACGTCGGCAACAGGCGACATGGGAGGCGTGCGTCCCGAGGTGAGGCGAGCCTACGACCAGCTTGTAGAGGCCGTCAAGGAGTCGGAGTTTGGCAAGCGGCAGGCCAGGATAGCCTCGATGAAGAGCGCCTACTGGGGAGACCCTGTTGAGATGACAGCCCGCGCTCTTGAGCGGTACATGATAGACCGCATGAAAGGGAATGGCATCATGAACGACTACCTTGTGAACATCACCCCCGAGGCCGCGGCCCGCAATGCAGAAGGCAAGCTGGGCAACTACGTCTACCCCACTGCCGAGGAGATGAAGACGATAGGCAAGGTCTATCAGGACTTCTTTGACACGCTTCAGGAGAAGACCGACGAGGAGACCGGCATGAAGGTGCTGTACCAGAAGGCTGACGGCACCGCTGAGCCGGTGAGCGAGGAGGAAGTGGCGATACGCGACGGCTTGGTACAGCAGATGCGCAATGCCGGCATACCTGTCATAGACGATGAGACTGGCCAGCGGGTGCTGGAAATGGCAAGTGATGCTCGGTTGAGCAAAAATAAAAAGAGAGCACCCGAAACCGCGTCCGTTACCTCGGAAGAGGCACATCAACCAACAGTCGTTTCAAGTGCTGACGGTGCAAAGGTATTAAATAATATTGACAAAGTTGCCAATGATTTTGAAAATCTTTCTAACCAGCCTAAATTTTTTCTCGGAACTCTAGCAAAAGCTCTCGGTGCACATAAGCATGGAAGCAACAGCGAGTATGCCACCTTTAAAACGAATAATGGAAATATCGTGACAATCCGTCTGGCAAATCACAATGCCACTGTATCTAACTTTGACAAACATAAAGAGAAAGAGGGTATCAGCATTGTAATAGCCGAAAAGAAAAAAAATACAGGTATTAATAATGATGGTAACGCCCATATTGTTGAGTTTTACTATGACCCGATTAAACTCCGCAAGGCAGAAGGCAAACCTTTGGCTGATATTATTCGCAGCATCAAGCAGGCTCTGTACAGTGGCGAGTATAAGGACACAACTGGGCTGGCAAAGCGCCAAGAGGTGAATTTCTTCAAGACGCCCGCGGGCGAGGTGTATGGCTTCACAGTGGGCGGGAAGATTTACATTGACCCGCGCATTGCCACGAGCGAGACCCAGATTCACGAGTACACCCACCTTTGGGCAGAGGCACTGCGGAATGTGAACCCGGAGGAGTGGAAGAACGTGGTGGGCTTGATGAAGGGCACCTGGGCGTGGGACTATGTGAAGAAGGCCTATCCCGAGCTCAAGACCGATGACGAGATTGCCGACGAGGCATTGGCGCAGTTCAGCGGCAAGCAGGGTGCCGAGCGATTGCGCACTGCGGCAAAGGAAGAGGCAGACAAGGCCGACGGGATACTGAACAAGTCGAAGGTGTGGGCCACATTCAACAAGGTGAAGGAAGCCTTGCGCCAGTTCTGGAAAGGTGTTGCCGACATGCTGCACATTCACTTCAAGAGCGCGGAGGAAGTGGCCGACAAGGTGCTGCAAGATATACTGGAGGGCGTGGACCCCCGCAAGGTGAAGGGCAAGGGCAAGAATGATGGCGGAGTAAAGCTGAATAAGGAGCAAAAACGCGATGCAGAAAAGCGCATCGATGAACGGATGGCTGAACTGCACCGCGAAAACGGGCAATCTCTATACCCGACAGACGGGAACCAGACTGTACCTCCGGCCAAAGCCGGTAATCTCCAGCAGGAAGCTGGCAGAAATGGTGTTGCCCGTACTGCAAAAGTAACCCAAAATGTGGAACTTGCAAAGAAACTGGCCGATTTTGTTGCCGATGGCGCACAATGGGCAGACATGGCAGCACGGGATTTCCCGTCAAGACTTGCGGCAGCCATTGGCAGACGCAGTCATGGGCAGCCATCGGTGTATGCCGACTTCCAGTCCAATGGCGAGCGCGTGACAATGCGCGTGAGCGACCACAGAGGAAACGCGAGAAATATCATTTTGAAAGGTTCAAAGTCGTCGAGGGGTATATCGATAGTGATCTTCATACCATATTCCAACAAGGCTGTGAAATTCAAGGGCAGGAACTCATTGAATTTTGATGTCGTGGAGTACGTGTATGACAATCCCGGCAAGGAGACGCTGAGAAAGATTGCCAAGGGGCTGTTTGCCGCTGCTGACGGTGGGGAATACATTGATCTTGCCGGCGCAAAGGAGATGAATGACACGCAGAGGTACCGCGACAAGGTCTATGTGCAGGCGGTGAAGGACGGTGACATGGAGAATGCGCAGAAGATGGTCGATAGCGAGTATGACAAATACGCAAAGACCCACTCAATAGACCAAAAGAAAGCAGCATCACTCTTTACTGATGTGGCAAAGAGGTATGCCGAATCGAGTGATGGTGATGAGGAGTTTGGAATAAGATATGACGACCGCATGCTTGTTCCGGAAGAAATATTCCCTAATTCGCACGAGCTGTTCCAGGATAATTTATATGATGAGGAGGGGAATCCTGTTTATCCGGAAGGCGAGGGCCCTTATAGTGGATATTATGATGCAGGAGAGCTGGCCGGCACCTCAACGATTGGCATTTCAGATTACGGTGAAATCAATGAAGAATCACTCAAAAAGGCACTCAGTAGCCCATATTGGGGAAAATATGTATATTTGGTTGCAGGACAATTAGAAGGCGACGGCAGTGACGTAGGCGAACATTTATTGTCAAATGCTAAAGTACTCTGTGTATTGTCACTGCCTAAGGGTCAGGAATTGACTCATGAAAAGTTCGTGAACAAATCGCGTGAGGCCGTCACTCGCAACGACGATGGTGAGATAATTCCATTGTCGCAGCGGTTCAATGAGGGCAATCCAGACATACGCTACCAGAAGGCGGATGAGGACAGCGGTGAGCGGAAGACGCTGATGGGGGTGCACAACATCACGGCCGAGAAGCTGCGCAAGGCACTCAAGCTGGGCGGTCTTGCCAACCCGAGCATGGCGGTGGTGAACACCGAGAACGGGATACACGACAAGTATGGCGAGATCTCGCTCATTCCCTCGCCGTCGCTCATCGACAGGAGCACGGGCAGGAATGCAGGCACGTGGAGGGGCGATGCCTACACGCCACGGTTCCCGCGCGTGGAGCAAGTGATGGGCAGCAAGGGCCGCGCCAAAGCCGGCGCATGGCTGAGGGGCTTGCCGATGCCCGGGGAAATGCGCGACTTGGCCCTGGAGGCTTTCAACCCCTACGTGAGCGATGGCGGCACGATCGACAAGAGCCGCTTTGCCTATGTCTACCTCGCCGAGAAGGGCAAGAGCAAGGAGCTGGACAGGTACAGCCATGATGATGTGGACAGCGCGATGGTGCCGATAGTGGAGCGCTATGCCGACAAGACCTCGTTCAGTGAGGAATATGGCAAGGACGCAGGGCTGCGCCAGCAGATGGCAGGCATCTACAAAGGCATCCACATGAAGGAGTGGCGCAAGGCCGTGAAGGAGCGTGACACGGAGCTTGCCCGGCAGCTGAAATCGGGCGATGCGGGCGAACGCTGGAAAGCCTTGATGGCACTGAACGGGAAGGCCAAGGCCCTTGCCGAGAAGGCCATGCGGGCGAGGACCGACAACGACGGCGGCCTGAATGCGCGGCTTGCGCAGGAAATGTATGACGAGGCCCGCGACGCCTATCAGCACAACGGCAAGCTCGATGCTGGTGAGACGCAGCGTGCTGCCCAGCGGTATATCGACGACAACAACATGGGGAGCGACTTTGACAGGTGGTATGACAGCAAGCTGAAGGAGCTGGGCGTGAAGGAGAAGCTCTACTTGGGCATCGACAGCCAGGGGCGGCGGAGATACCAGGACGCCACGCTGGAGAATGTGTCGCGTGCCATGAGGAGTCAAGGCCGTGCAGGAGCCGAGGGCAGCATGACCGGCTTCGGCGGTTTTGCGGCCAGGCGCATGGGCAAGCTTGGAAGCCTCGACAAGATAAAGGCGGCCAAGGGCCAGCTGCGCGAGGGCGCCGACGAGACAGAACGCCTGAAGGACAAGTACAACCGGCTTGTGAATGAGCTTGTGGAGGCAGGCGCCGACATGCTGCACGCGGAGGACATCGCCGACGAGCTTGCCGACCAGGCAGACCCCGTGGGCTATGCCAAGCGGGAGTATGGCTATGACTTGCCGGCCGACTACGCCAAGGAGCAGGCCGAGCTGATTGAGGGCATCAAGAAGATGCCCACGATGTACTTCGAGACAAAGTTTGAGCGCCCGGTGTACCTGAACGAGTTCAAGAAGGCCGTGGTGCCAGCCGACACGCCGGCCGACATAAAAGATGCGCTGAAGGCGGCGGGGCTCGAGATAGTGACCTATGACCGGGGCAAGGAGGGCGACCGGGAGAGAGCCACAATGGAGGCCGCCGACGACGATGTGCTGTTCAGAGACGGTGAGGAAGAGGATGAAGATGTGTTACAGGAGACTGTGAGGAATGCAAAGATGCGACATGTGGAATCTTCAAATGATGATAAATTATCGGTGACAGATCTACCGGCAAGTACTGAAATTCCGGTAACAAAAATAGAGGAAGAATCTAAAACAAGTGTTCAGGATGCTTTAAAGGCTGTTGAAGAACTACCTAATAACATAGAAACCCTTGACGGCTATAAGTTGAGAGTCAGCAGCACTACACGCAAAAAACTCAAGAATGAAATCAATGTTCATAAGGACGACCAAGATGTTCTTACAGCAATGAAACATCTAAAGGAGGTTGTTGGCAAGTCTGTATTAATTGAGGAGCATCGTGACAGAATAAAGGTTGACGGAGTGCGTAAGCCAGAGAACCCGAGTGATCAGAACATTGATAAGGTTCAGCGTTTCTATGGTGCCATGGACCTTAACGGCACCCCTTACCGTGTAAAGAGCACTGCAATCGTCACGAAAAATCCGGCGGGAACACGGTTACATAATTATGAAATAACAAATATAGAGCTGTTATCCCCCATAGCCAGTACCCGGCAAGAAGCCCATACGGCGGTTGACAGCAACTCTATATCGCTTGCAAATCTACTTAAAAATGTTGAGTTTTCCTACGAAAGTGGCAAAAAGGTATTGGATGAGATAAATAAAAATCTTTCTCCCGACACAGCAGAGCCCAATGGAGAGAGCACCAAGTTCCGCTATGTGCAGGGAGGGCCGCTGCTTGACTTCCTGAACGGCCAGCCCACGCGCAAGGGCTACCGCTATGCCCAGTGGGCCAACTTCGGCGTGTTGCCGCCCATGACCGCGAAAGTGGATGGGGAGTGGCGCCCGCCGATGATATTCGGCCAGTGGGAGCAGAGCGAGGAAGGCATGCGCAAGCCCAACGGCAAGGCCGACCTGGTGCAGGGCAACGGCCGCACGACCGGCAATGTGGCCTACAACCCCTACTTCCACATACGCACCTCACCGCTCAACGACCAGTTCACGGCAGCTTACGACAGGCCGGAACTCGTTGTGGTGGAGGGTGAATACCCGGAGAGCGAGCTCACGAGCGGTTATCGTGCTCCGGGAGCCAAGAACAGCGTGGGGCTGATGGACTGGCACAGCGGCAGCGTGAACGGCCAGTTGAGTGAAGGCACCAAGGTGCAGACCATGCTCAGCAGGTATTTCAAGCCGAAGCGCATTGTGCCCTGGGGAGAGGTCGCCGAGTAGGCCGGCATGAAGGTGCTGTATCAGAAGGCTGACGGCACTGCTGAGCCGGTGAGCGAGGAAGAAGTGGCGACATGCGACGGGGTGAACGACTTGGTGCGCATGACTGGCATTGAAGCGATTGATGACGAGAGTGGCCTGTGGGTGATGGACATGACGAAAGACGCCAAGTTGAATAGGAACAAAAAAAGAGCACTCGACACCGCCTCCCTGGCCAACGATGGCACGGATCATCCTACTGTCGTATCAAGTGCTCACGAAGCTATGATACTAAATATTTGGGATAAACTTGTAAAGAATTTAGGAAATTCTGCGACAGCAGATTCACTGTGCAAGTGCTGCAGCCGAATGCTGTAGCCAATAAGATGCATGGGGGATTGTGATTGATGTTAGAAAAGCAATGCTCCCCAACAGCTCTGAATGGCACTTAGCTGAACACCACGACGGTGTGCCGGACCTCCTTCCTACGCAAGAGAGCACTGCTTCTAAAAGCAAAGATAGCGGGAAAGCGGCGAATAGCCAAGGAAAAAAAAGAAAAGTTGCTGAAAATCCAAGAGACCTCAGAATGCACAGTTATTAAGAAACGAAAATAGAGTTATTACCATCGTCCGCCCCTACTACAAGTAGTCAGGGAACAGTAGATAATTAATGGGGATAAGCGTATAGGTTAGAGATTCGGAAGAGGAAGAACTTTTTATCTGCGACGCCTCTCAGGTTGGCACGGAAGA
>OMUK01000059.1 GCA_900314215.1 uncultured Prevotellaceae bacterium | reverse complement strand
TAACCGAATTGTAGGGGCCGGTCTTGTGCCGGCCCACGACAATGTCACATCCTATTTCATTGGTAATTAATTAAATAAAGATGGCACCATGCTTGTGGGCCGACACAAGATCGGCCCCTACAGGTGTGTTATGTCCTTGCCGCGTTGTGTGGGGGCAATGTAGAAAACAATCGATATTATTTCTTTGAAACCGGGCGGCCATGAGGGCCGCACACTGCCATTTGCATTTGCCCGCCATATGCATTTGCCCGCCAGGGCTGGTTGAGGCCAAAAAGGGGGTGATTTATTTTCTATTGCGGGCAAGATGGTGTATCTTTGCCATCTCAACTACAAAACACGACCACAAATGATGAGAATGAACTGGGACACACTCATAAGCGACGTGAGGCTGGGCCTTGAGCACTACCACGACGACAAGGGCGGCGTGCGCAGCGACTTTGAGCGCGACTTCGACCGCCTGGTGTTTTCATCGCCCTTCCGCCGCTTGCAAAACAAGACGCAGGTGTTCCCGCTGCCAGGCAGCATCTTTGTGCACAACCGCCTCACCCACTCGCTCGAGGTATCGTGTGTGGGCAAGTCGCTCGCCGGCGAGGTGGCTCAGCGCCTGGCGGTGAAATATGCCGGCGAGAAGTGGGTGGGCCGCCTGCAAGCCATGGGCGAGATTGTGGCAGCCGCCTGCCTGGCCCACGACCTGGGCAACCCGCCATTTGGCCACTCGGGCGAGAAGACGATAGGGGCCTACTTCAGCGAGGGGGGCGGCCAGGCATTGAAGCCCTGCTTCAGCCAGCGCCAGTGGGACGACCTGATACACTTTGAGGGCAACGCCAACAGCTTCCGCACGCTCGTGCACCAGTTCAAGGGCCGCCGCCCCGGCGGTTTCGCCATGACCTACAGCACCCTGGCCACCATCGTGAAATATCCCTACTCATCGTCGCAAGCCGGCGAGAAGGGCAAGTTTGGCTTCTTCACCACCGAGCAGGAGCTCTTTGAGCGCATCGCCCACCGCCTGGGCATGCTGCAGCTGGGGCCCGAGCGCTACTGCCGCCACCCGCTGGTGTATCTGCTCGAGGCGGCCGACGACATATGCTACCAGGTGATGGACATCGAGGACGGGCACAAGCTCAAAATCATAGGCACCGACGAGACCCTCAACTTGCTCATGGGCTTCTTCGACCCCGACCGCCAGGCCCACATGCGCCAGGTGATGAGCCACGTGGCCGACCCCAACGAGAAGGTTGCCTACTTGCGCTCCTGCATCGTGGGGCTGCTCGTGCAGGAGTGCGCACGCACCTTTGTGGACCACGAGGACGAGATCATGCAGGGCCGCTTCACCGGCTGCCTCATCGACCACATCAGCCCCACGCCCGCCATGGGCTACAAGCGCTGCAGCGAGCTGGCCTACCAGCGGCTCTACCGCGCCAGCTATGTGGTCGACGTGGACCTGGCCGGCAACCGCATCATCACGCTGCTGCTCGACAAGCTCATCGACGCCGTGATGCACCCCGAGCGCAACTACTCGCAGCTGCTGCTCAACAAGTTTCCGCAGCAATACGACGTGCACGCCCCCTCGCTCTTTGAGAAGGTGCAGGCCGTGCTCGACCACATCAGCGCCATGACCGACGTCTACGCCCTCAACCTCTACCGCCAGCTCAACGGCATCGCGCTGCCCACTGTGTAGAAAGAAATCACCATCAACATGTTGAAAACGAAATAAAACAATACACCTCACATAACAATGAAACAAATCATCACTCACTTTACCGACAACGACGCCTACACCTATAGCTGCCTATACTATATCCTCGAGAAATACCCCCGCGGCGAGGTGGAATACACCTTCTTCGACCGCAACCACACGTGCTACCCCAAGGGATTTGACAAGCTGCTGCAAGAGCAGGTCGACTACATGCCCAATGTGGTCATCACCGACGAGGAGATCGACTTCATGGCCCGCCGCATGTATTACCTGCCACTGTGGTTCTTTGTGTTTCTCAAGGGCTACCGCTTCAACCCCGCCGAGGTGGCCATAAGCCAGGACGAGGAGGGGCACCTCAACATCACCATCAAGGGCAAGTGGTACTCCACCATCATGTGGGAGATGGTGCTGCTCTCGTGCATCAGCGAGATTGCCCACACCCTCAACGGCGACATCGACCGCTACGACGCCGCCCTCGAGGAGCAGCGCAGCCGCGAGAAAGCCCGCAAGGCCCTCAAGGGCGGGCTGGTGATAAGCGACTTCGGGCAGCGCCGCCGCTTCTCGCGCGAGCATCACGACATGGTGGTGCGCACCTTCAAGGAGGTGCAGGACGAGGGCGGCTACCGCGACGCCGATGGAAACTTTGTGAAATGGCCGGGAAAATTTGTGGGCACCAGCAATGTGTATCTGGCCATGAAATACGACCTCGTGCCCATTGGCACCATGAGCCACCAGCTGGTGGAGTTTGAGGAGAACGTGAGCGGCGTCTACGAGTGCAACTTCAACGTGATGAAGAAGTTCAGCGACGTCTACGACGGCGACAACGGCATCTACCTCTACGACTGCTTTGGCGACAAGGTGTTCTTCAGCAACCTCTCGAAGCGCATGGCCATGATGTACAAGGGGCTACGCGTCGACAGCGGCAACGAGGAGGAGCAGCTCGAGAAAATCATTGCCAAGTACAAGAGCCTGGGCATCGACCCCGCCACCAAGCAAATCGTCTACAGCAACGGCCTCAACATCGACCGCGCCATCGAGCTGCACCGCTACACCGCCGGCCGCATGCAAGACAGCTACGGCATAGGCACCTATCTCACCTGCGACGTCACCGGCTGCGAGCCCAGCAACATCGTGATCAAGCTCACACGCATGCGCATCACCGAGCTGCGCGTGTGGCACGACTGCGTGAAGCTCTCCTGCGACAAGGGCAAGACCCTGGGCAACCCCGAGAAGTGCAAATACCTGCTCAAGCTCCTGGGCGAGGAAGAGTAGCAGCGCCACCCAGCAACGACATGGAGAAGAAAACAACACAAACACAACAGGTGATCGACGCCATGCGCCGAAATGGGGGTTACTCCACCCTGGGCAACCTCTACCACATCGTCGACACCTCGCAGTGGAAAACCAAGACACCGCAGGAATCGATAAGGCGCATCGTGCAGCAATCGGGCGAGATTTTCAAAATCCAACCGGGCTTGTGGGCGCTTGAGGAGTGCCGCAATGCCGTGCTCGAGAAATTTGAGTTGAAAGGCAAGGAAAGTCGAAATGTGGAGCAATTCACCCATGGCTATTACCA
Source organism: uncultured Prevotellaceae bacterium (assembly GCA_900314215.1). Lineage (GTDB taxonomy): Bacteria > Bacteroidota > Bacteroidia > Bacteroidales > Muribaculaceae > Sodaliphilus. Next base: position 12,401 of record OMUK01000059.1, on the reverse strand, counting down.
AGGGCTGCTGGTGGAGATTGGCAACATGAAGCACTTCACCACCTATGTGCCGGCCCAAGACCAGCACCGCAAGTTCCTCGAGAAGCCGCTGGTCGAGATATGCGACACGATCGAGATACCCCCGTTTGGCTACAAACGAATGACGCAGCGGGCCAAAACCGTCGACGTGATATGGTTCAACGAGCGCAACATGCCCAACAGTTTCTTTGAGGTGGAGCACTCGACCGACATCCAAAACTCGGTCACCAAGTTTTGCGACCTGCAAGACTACTACAGCCGTTTCTACATCGTTGCGCCCCGCTACCGCGAGGAGCAGTTCCACAAGGTGATGGAGCACACCGCCTTCAAAGATATCAAGCTGAGGGTGATGTTTTGCAACTATGATACCATATCGGCACAATATGATGCATTGTGCCGATTGACGGCTATCGACAAAGCCATATAGTCCATGAAAATGAAATACACAGTCACCATAAGAGAGACGCTGGCACGCCAGGTGCAGGTTGAGGCCTCAACGCCGGCCGAGGCCGAGCAGGTGGCACGCCAGCTATATCGGGAATCGCGCATCGTGCTCGACGCCGACGATTACGTCGACACCACCATCACCGTTGCCCCACAGCAGCCGCTGTGCAGCGGTGAGCGAAAGGTGCCAATTGGTATTCAATAAGTTATAAAGTTTAACTTTACCTGCCAAAACACGCATTCTGCAACTGGACGGCCATAAAGGCCGCACCCTGCCATTCGCGTTTATTTACCCATTCGCATTTACCTGCAAAAACACCACGCATTCTGCAACTGGACGGCCATAAAGGCCGCACCCTGCCATTCGCATTTATTTACCAATCGCATTTACCTGCAAAAAACACCACACATCCTGCATCCGGACGGCCATAATGGCCGCACCCTGCCATTCGCGTTTATTTACCCATTCGCATTTACCTGCAAAAAACACCGCGCATCCTGCAACTGGACAGCCATAAAGGCCGCACCCTGCCATTCGCGTTTATTTACCAATCGCATTTACCTGCAAAAAACACCACACATCCTGCATCCGGACGGCCATAATGGCCGCACCCTGCCAATTCATTCTCCCGCACATGAGCAATACAATGTGTGTGGGTGTGGGGGGTGATGCAATGCGTGAGTCAGGAAATGTGGGCCGGCGGCGGGGGCTACTGGGATTGGGCGTGGTGCTTGATGTAGTCTTTGGGCGAAAGGCCGGTTTTGTTTTTGAAATACTTGCCAAACGACGACTGGGTGGGAAAGTTGAGGCGATAGGCGATGGTCTGGACGTTGAGGCCCGAGAAGCGCAGCAGCGACTTGGCCTCGAGCACCACATACTCGTCGATCCAGTCGCGCACGGTCTTGCCGGTGCACTGCTTGATCACCATTGAGAGATAATTGCGCGTGACACACATCTTGCTGGCATAGAAGGCAATGCCGCGCTCCTGGGTGTGATACTGCGCCAGCAGCTGCATAAACTGGTTGGAAATCTCGAGGGCCCGCGAGAGCTCGGGCTGGGCGGCGGCGGGCACCACGCGCTCGCGGTCGACCAGCGATATCGACTGATACATGAAAGCCTCGACCAGGCCGGCCACGATGTGGCTCGACTCGGGGTTGGGATGGTCCATCTGCCACTTGATGAGCACATAGTAGCCTTCGAGGTTGGCCAGGTCGGCATAGGGCACAGGGCAGAAGGGGGCGCGCTTAAACTGGATGTAGGACGCCACACGCTGCGAGAGTTCCACCTTGAGCTGGTTCATATAGGATGTGGAGAGTATCACGGCATAGGCCTCGATGTCGCGGGCCCAGTTGATGGTGATGATATTCTCGGGAAAATTGATGAGGATGCCCGTGTCCTCGATGGTGTAGTGCTTCAAGTTGATGCTGTACTCCATGCGGCCGCCCAGCACCACCAGCACGGTGATGGCATTGATGCGGCAGGGGTAGCGAAACTGCTCCAGCTTCTCCACATGGCTCGAGATGATGATATCGTTGTTGAGCGAGGAGGCATATTGCAGGCCTTGCTTGACGAAGGCCTCGATCGACTTGTCGGCGGGATTGGTGCTCATCTTGTGTATATCGTAGTTTTCAGAATGATTTCAGGCACAAATTTAAGCAAAAAGCACCAATTTCGAAGTGCCAAAATTCGCATTTAGGGGTCATAATCGTAGAAAGGCTCCAATTTATGCATTAATAGTGCCTTTTCTCGTAATGCCAACTTTCAGAAATTTGCACCAAAATTTTACTACACGCTAATGAGAAAAGCAATCATCCTATCACTTTGCATGTGCTGCGCTGTGGCGCTGCAAGCACAAGAGGCCGTGCTAAGCCTCGACAGTTGCCGCGCCATGGCATTGCGCAACAACAAGGAGCTCAAGATATCGGGCACCGAGATAGACCGCGCCGGGTGGAACCACAAGGTGGCCGAGAGCCAATACCTGCCGCGCGTCAACGCTCTGGGAGGCTACATGTACTCGGCACGCAAGATGCAGCTCTTGAGCAAGAAGCAGCGCAAGGGCCTCTCGAGCATGGGCACCACCGCCAGCGAGCAGCTGCAGAGCTACCTCGAGGCCAATCCCCAGCTGGCCCAGGCCCTGTCGCAATACAGCTCGCTGCTGAGCGGTCTCGACTTGCCGCTCAACGCCGTGGGCATGAGCATCGTCGACGCCTTCTCGACCGACACCCACAACGCCATGGCCGCAGGCGTCACGCTCACCCAGCCCGTGTATATGGGCGGCAAGATACGTGCCTACAACAACATCACCCACATGCAAATCGACCTGGCCCGCAACGCCCACGACCTCGATGCCATCGACATCATCGTCGAGGTCGACGAGACCTACTGGCAAATCGTGTCGCTCCAGGCCAAGCTCAAGCTGGCTCAGCAATACCTCTCGCTCGTCGACAAGCTCGAGAGCGATGTGACCAAGATGGTGAAGCAAGGCTTCCAGACCAAGGCCGACCTGCTGAGTGTGAAGGTGAAAGTGAACGAGGCCCACGTGACCATCATCCAAATCACCAACGGCATCGCCATCAACAAGATGAAGCTGTGCCAGCTGTGCGGTCTCGACCTCAACACCCCGATACGCCTGGCTAATGAGGAGGTCGACAACAGCGCCGACTACCAGGCGCTGCTGCCCCAAGAGGCCGTGATGCAAGCCCGCAGCAACCGCCTCGAGCTCAACTCGCTCGACAAGGCCATCGACATCTACAAGGAGAAAGAGAAACTCGTGAAAAGCGACTACCTGCCCCACGTGGCCCTCGTGGGCAGCTACCTGGCCACCAACCCGGCGGTATACAACGGCTTTGAGAAGAAATTCAAGGGCGACTTCCACGTGGGCGTGATGGTGACCATGCCCATCTTCACCGCCGGCGAGCGTAAATACAAGATGATGGCCGCCCGCGACGAGACCGACGAGGCACGCCTGCGCCTGGCCGAGGCCCGCGAGAAGATAGAGCTGCAGGTGAACCGCAACATGCAGCTCAAGCAAGAGGCTCAAGAGCGCATCGTCACCGCCCGCAAGAGCCAGGACGAGGCCAACGAGAACCTGCGCTGCGCCAACCTGGGCTTGCAGGAGAATGTGATACCCATGCGCGACGTAATCGCCGCGCAGACGGCCTGGGTGAAAGCCAACACCACGATGATCGACGCCAAAATCGACCTGAGAATGGCTTCGATCTATCTCGACAAATCGATGGGAACATTAAATTACAACTACAATGGAAGATAACAAAGTGCAAACTCAAATGCCTGCCGACGCTCACCAGAGCCAGGCAAGCGCCGAACTCAAGGCCCACAAGAAGCAGAAAAGAAGGAAATTCAGCGTCATCCTGTTCACAGCCATTCTGGTGCTGTGTGGCGTGGCCGCCGTGATTGTGATAGGGCTCAACCGCACTGTGCCCCCCGAGGAGCTGCAGGGCGAGGTCGACGTGACCGACTACCGCGTGTCGAGCAAGGTGCCGGGCCGCATCCTCAAGTTCTATGTCGAGGAGGGCGACTATGTGCACAAGGGCGACACCCTGGCCATACTCGACATCCCCGACGTTGAGGCCAAGCTGGCCCAGGCCGATGCGGCCGTCGAGGCCGCCCAGTCGCAATCGGAGAAGGCGCAAAACGGCGCCCGCGAGGAGCAAATACAAGGCGCCTACGAGATGTGGCAGAAAGCCATAGCTGGCCAGACGGTGGCCAAGCAGACCTATGACCGCGTGCAACGCCTCTACGACGAGGGCGTGATGACCGGCCAGAAGCGCGACGAGGCTCAAGCCCAATACGATGCCGCCGTGGCCACCACCCGCGCCGCCAAGTCGCAATACGACATGGCCGTGAACGGCACCCGCAAGGAAGACAAAGAGGGCGCCGCCGCCCAGGTGCAGCGGGCCCGCGGCGCCGTGAGCGAGGTGCGCAGCTATGTGAAAGAGAGCGTGCTCACGGCCAGCGCCGACGGCCAGGTGAGCGAGATATTTCCCGAGGTGGGAGAGCTGGTGGGCACCGGCGCCCCCATCATGAATATCGACACACGCGACTGGTGGTTCACCTTCAACCTGCGCGAGGACTACCTGCCCGGCCTCACCACGGGCACCGTGATAAGCGTCTACATGCCCGCTCTGGGCAAGACGGTGAAGGCCCGCATCACCCATATCAAGGACGTGGGCAGCTTTGCCGTGTGGAAGGCCACCAAGGCCCTCGACAAGTATGACTTGAAGACATTTGAAGTAAAGGCCATGCCGCTCGAGCGCAACCTCGATGTGAAAGACGGCATGTCGGCCGTGATCAAACGATAGCACGTCATGAGCAGTTGGTTGCCTGAGGATTTCAGAAACATATTGCGCATATCGGGGCGGGAGGTGCAAGGCTTCTCCCACCGGCCGTTGTTCCTGTTCACCATCATCCTGGCTCCGGTCATCGTGGTCATCTTCTTCACCACCCTCATGGGTGCGGGACTGCCCACCAAGCTGCCGGCTGCCATGGTCGACGAGGACAACACCAAGACCACGCGCGAGCTCGTGCGCATACTGGCCTCGATGCAGGAGACCCACTTCGAGTACTACTTCGACAACTTTGAGGACGCCCGCAAGGCCATGCAGGAGGGCAAGATATATGCCTTCTTCTACATCCCCAAGGGCACGACCCGCAAGGCCATGTCGAGCCGCCAGCCCACCATCTCGTTTTACACCAACGAGTCGTATCTCGTGCCCGGCAGCCTGCTCATGCGCGACTTCAAGACCATGGGCGAGCTGGCCGGCCTGGCAGTGACGCGCGAGGGGCTCTATGCCCGGGGCGCCACCCCGCGGCAGGCCTACGGCATCTTCCAGGGCATCGTGCTCGAGACCCACCCGCTGGGCAACTCGGTGCTCGACTACTCGGTGTACTTGACCAACATGATTGTGCCCGGCCTCTTCATCATCTTGATACTGCTGGCTGCGACCTACACGCTGGGCTACGAGTGGAAACAGGGCACGCAGCACGAGTGGCTCAAGATGGCCGGCGGCTCGCGCATCGTGGCGCTCACCGGCAAGCTGCTGCCACAGCTGTTGCTGTTCCAGCTCATGTTTGTGGGCTACGACGTCTACGTGTTCAAGATACTGGAGTTTCCTTGCCGTTGCGGCTTAGAGATGATGGTGCTGTGGAGCCTTTTCACGGTGATAGCCACCCAGGCCTTTGCCATCTTCATGTTTGGCCTCTTTGCGGGCCAAATGCGACTGGCGATGTGCATGTGCTCGCTGTGGGGCATCTTGTCGTTCTCGCTGGCGGGCTTCTCCTATCCCGTCACGGCTATGGACCCTATACTGCAATCGCTGGCATTCCTGTTCCCGCTGCGGCACTACTACCTCATCTATGTGAACCAGGCACTCTACGGGTTCCCCATCCACTACGTGTGGACCTCGGTGGCGGCCCTGCTGGGCTTCACCTTCCTGCCCCTGCTGGTGATGCACCGCTACAAGGCGGCATTTGACCACATCAAGTATCGTGCCTAAAAAAATAAAACTTGACACTTGCAATGAAGAATTTACTGGAAATATGGTTTTATGAGCTGCGCGAGATGCTGCACGACGAGGGCATCCTCATCTTTGTGGTGTTTGTGCCCCTGTGCTATCCGCTGCTCTACGCCTATATCTACTCCAACGAGGTGGTGCGCGAGATACCCACCGTGGTGGTCGACGACAACGACTCCAAGCTGAGCCGCGACTACGTGCGGCACCTCGACGCCACCCCCGATATCAAGATTGTGGCCCGCGCCCGCTCGATGGCCGAGGCCCAGCGGTGGATCATGCGCCACGACGCCTATGGCATCGTGCACATTCCCGCCACCCTCGACCTCGACCTGCAACGCGGCGAGCAGACCACCGTGGGCCTGTATTGCGACATGAGCAGCATGCTCTACTACCGCGGCCTGCTGCTGGGCGCCACCGGCGTGACCATGGCCACCAACCGCGATATCAAGCTCGACTACCACCTGGGCCACACCACCCGCCGTGCCGACGAAATAAACGCGATGCCCATCGACTACGACTATGTGACGCTCTACAACCCGCAGAGCGGCTTTGCATCGTTCCTGATCACGCCGGTGCTCATGCTCATCATTCACCAGACGGTGCTGCTGGGCATGGGCATGCACATGGGGCGCACGCGCGAGCGCTGGGGCGGCTGCCTGTTCCCGCTGCGGCCCGAGTTCAAGTATCCCGTCACGATGGTGCTGGGGCGCGTGATGGTCTACTTCCTGCTCTACATGGTGTGGGCCTTCTACTCGTTCACGCTGGTGACCAAGTGGTTTGGCCTGCCGCAGCTGGGCGACCCGCACGTGTTCTTCCAGTTTATCATCGCCTACTTGATGTCGCTCACCATGTTCTCGCTGGTGATGTCGATACTGGTGTATCGCCGCGAGGATTGCATCATGCTCTTTGTGTTCATCTCGGTGCCCCTGCTCTTCCTCTCGGGCATCTCGTGGCCCTACTCGGCCGTACCCGAGTTTTGGAAAGCCGTGGGGCGCATCTTCCCCTCGACCTTCGGCATGAACGGCTATGTGCGCATCACCGCCATGGGCGCCACCATCGACGACGTGATGCCCGAGTACACCGGCTTGTGGGTGCAGGCTGGCGTGTACTTCCTGATTGCCCTGCTGGCCTATCGCATACAGCTGGTCAAGGTCAAGCACCGCGACAAGCTGTATTGCCGCACGGCCTGACGGGCCCGCATCTACAATTTTTCTTTATACAACCATTTTAAATCAACGACTATTATCATGTATTGCGGAATTGAACATTTCTCGGCCGACAACTTGCGCAGCGACGTGTCGAAGCTCAGGTTTCACAACCAGCAGGCAGCCATCGCGATGAACCTCGACATGCTCGACACGCCCGGCGCCAAGCAAATCGACCTCAACCTACTGGTGTGGTGCCGCAAGGGCTGCACGAGCTTGCGGCTCGACTTCAGCCGCATCGAGCTCAACGCCGGCGAGGTGCTCATCGTGCCCGAGCACTCGATCGTGAGCGACCTGCACAAGAGCAGCGACCTCGACTGCGTGACGATACTCTTCACCACCGAGCTCGCCCACGCCTTGCTCAACGACAAGCTGGCCATGTGGGAAAACATGCTCTTCAGGCACACCCACCGCATCGTGCGGCTCAACGATACCGACCGCGACCTGCTCGAGCACTATGCCTCGCTGCTGGCCGTGAAAATCGACATGAGGCGCAGCAGCACCTATTTTCCCAAGAGCATGGACATCATGCTGAGCACCCTCTTCCTCGAGATGCTGCACATCTTCACCCAGGCCTATCCCGAGAGCTCCTTCAGCTCAAGCCTGAGCCGCGAGGAGATGCTCTTCACCAAATTCATCACCTGCGTGTGGAACCAGAACGTGAAGCGGCTCACCGTGAAGAACTATGCCGACATGCTGTGTGTCACCAGCAAGTACCTCACCACCGTGTGCAAGGCGCAGAGCAACCACAGCGCGCAATACTGGATCAAGACATTTGTGCTGCGCGACTTGAGAATCTATTTCACCTATACCGACCTCAAGGTGATCGACGTGTCGCAGTTCACAGGATTTGACAACCAGTCGTTTTTCTGCAAGTTTTTCAAGAAATATTTTCATTCTACTCCCACACAATACAGGCTGCAAAGCCAAATCATGAAAAATTGAAATTTCGCTTTTTATTATATCGCTTTTTTATATCTTGTTAATCATCACATTAAACCGTTATGGCGGGGCCTGTCGCGACGACAGGCCCCGTCGCTTTTTTTCCACCCCTGCACGGCTGCTCTCGCAAGCTGGCGCGCCGTGAGGCGAGCCCTGCTGCCTGCCTGCGGGCATGGGGTGGTTTCCCACGCAGGGCGCGGTGGAGCAAGGGCAAGAAATAACCTTTGTTATAAAATATAAACAAAATTTTTTGGTTTAAATCTCAGCGAAATACCGAAATAATGCTTATATTTGTGGTGATTCTAGCCGAGGCTTGCTCCCAGGGGGCAATTGCCGCGGCTTGAGCTCATGATTGTTCTATAAAAAATCGTATAACTAATTAATAACTAACTACATTATCGACATGAAAAGATTTACTCATTCATGGTTGCGCGGCATGTTGCTAGCGATGGTGGGGCTGCTCACCATGCCCATGCTAGATGCCGCCACCGTCACCCACGACGGCATCAACTACACCGTCAGTGGGACCAAAGCCACGGTAAAGCGCTACACCATCAGCAATGGCGATACCACCTACTACAAGGGCAATATCGTGATTCCTGAGACCTTCACCGAGAACAGCAAGACCTATACTGTGGTGGCTGTGGCTGCCAACGCCTTCGTCGGCTGCCGCGAGCTCACCTCGTTGCAGTTGCCCAACACGTGCGTCAACATTGGCCGCAACGCCTTCAAGGGCTGCACGGCTCTGAAAAACGACCCAACGCCTAGCACCGCTACCAGCATCGGCAACGGCTATCTGCAAGATTGCTCCTCGATTACCGAGGTCAACATTCCTGCAGGCGTGAGCACCCCAATAGTTGCTCAGAATCTTGCCGGCATGACGAGCCTGAAGAAGCTCAACTTCCTCGACAGCTCAACACCACTCAAGATGAGCATTCTCGCCTTCACCACCGACGTGACCGCAGCCTCTCAATCGCCCATCGAGGAGATCTACTTTGGCCGCGACATCGATGCTTCGTCCTATGCCAACAACGCTCAGCCCTTCCACAACATGAAGACCCTGAAGAAGGTGACCTTCGGTGGAGGCGCTACCGCAATCTCGGGCACCATGTTCTTGGGCTGCACCGGCCTGGAGACCGTGGAGTTTGCCACTGGCAACAAGATTGCCACCATGGGCGCAAGCGCATTCTCGGGCTGCACGAGCCTCAAGAGCATCGCCATTCCCGAGGCTGTGACCACCATCGAGGCGAGCGCCTTCAACGGCTGCTCGAGCCTGGCCACCGTCACCATGGGCTCGGCTGTGACTAGCATTGGCGAGAGTGCCTTCAAGGGCACTGCCCTCGCCAGCATCAGCCTGCCATCGACCATCACCAGCATTGGCGCCACCGCCTTCCAGAGCAGCAAGCTCACTGGCGTGCTCAACTTGCCAGCCAGCCTCACTGCAATAGGCAGTCAGGCATTTGCCAGCACCAAGCTCACCGGCGTGGTGATACCTGCCAGCGTGACCAGCATAGGCAGCGCAGCCTTTGCTCCTATCGCTACCCTGGCCAGCATCGAGGTAGCCAGCGGCAACACCGCCTTCAAGGTTGAGAACGGCGCCCTCCTGAGCGCCGACGGCACCCGCCTGCTCGTGACCGCTCACGAGGGCAACACCGTGCCCACCGCCTTCAGCAACGCTACCGTGACCAGCGTCGACAACTACGGCCTGGCCTATGCTCCCGTGCACACTGTGTCGCTGCCCGCCCTCACCACGCTGGGTAACTACGCATTTGCCTACAGCGACATCCAGCAGTTCACGCTCGAGAGCAACGTGAGCGTGGGCCAAAACGTGTTTAAGAGCTCGGCCCTGCAGAGCATCGTGATTGCCGAGGGCCGCAACGAGATACCTCAAGGCCTCTGCGCCAATTGCGACAGCCTCACCAGCGTGAGCCTGCCTAACTCGGCTACCAACATGATGCGCAACGCATTTGCCAACTGCGGCTCGCTCGCATCGATGGAGATACCTGCCAACGTGAACTACATGGAGCCCGGCTCGGTGCCCAGCACCATCAAGTCGCTGCGCGTGCTCAACGTCAACACGCCTGCTGTGGCTGCCGGCACCTTCACCGCCGACCAGAGTGGCGTGACCTGCCGCGTGGCCGAGCGCTCGGTGGCAGCCTACAAGGCAGCCAGCCAGTGGAACTACCTCAACATCGTGGGCGATGCCACCATAAGCGGCGCATCGGCCTCGCTGGGCTGCCCCACCGGTCTCTACTTTGCCACCACCGATGGCAAGCTCATGTATAAGGACGAGAATGGCAACATCGTCGACACCAAGTTTGAGGCCGGCGCTCACCCATTCACCCTGCAAAGCTACAAGAACCGCATCTATGTGGCCGACGCTGGCGCCCGCTTCACCTATCAAGACCCCAACTCGCCCACAGGCGACGGTCAGCTCTTCTATGTGAACAAATCCAACGAATACTTCTACCGCGTGACCGTGCTCAACAATGTGGGCTACGCTCCTAGCGAGGACCCATTCAGCATGAGCATCGACTCGGCCAGCAACACCATCTATATCGCCGACCGCAACGTGGGTGTGCACAAGCTCAACGCCGACACCACCGGCCTCTACGGCTCGCAACCCTTCTTGTTCCAAAACCAGTATCTGCCCTACTACAACGACCAAATCTCGTGGGGCTCTATCACCGGTGCCTTCCAGAAGGACAGCAAGGGCATCTACTGGATGACCAAGAAATTCAACGGCCTGGGCCTGCTGCGCTTCACCGACGCCGACATCTATCCCGACGGTGGCCAGGGCAAGACTCAGCACTTCAAGTGCATCTTCAAGGACGCACTCATCAAGACCGCTTATCTCGACGAGAAGAACGGCTACTACTACATGTTCGTTCAAGCTGACCCCAACGGCGCAGTTCCTGGTGTGTACCGCATTGCACTGAGCAAACTTGAGAAAGCCGACGGCAGCGACGCCGACGGTGTTGAGAACCTGAAGATCAGCGACTGCCAGCTCATCGACAACTCGCCTGTGAAGGTCGACGGCAACGCCGACAGCGGTGAAATTGCCAACATTGCACAAATCAATGGCGACGGCACCAATGTATTCTGGGGCTATGTGGCTCCTGCCACCGATGCCGATGCAATTGCCAAGAGCGTGCCCCTCGACTCGACCAATGCGCTGCACAAGAGCGGTATCAAGACCATCAAGAGTGCCGATGCCAACCCAACTGTGACCTTCGCAGTCGGGGGTGTTGAGGCCTATGGCGTGTGCGGTGCAACCTACGTTGCTCCTGCAGTGGTTATGCCTGAGTCGCTCAAGCTCAACTACAACACCTATACACTGGCCAAGGGTGGCGACCAGCTGCAACTCGTGGCTACCGTGCTGCCCGACGACGCTGCCGACAAGAGCGTGACTTGGAGCTCGAGCGACGAGAGCGTTGCCACCGTTGATGCCAACGGCTTGGTGAGCACCAAGGCTCAAGCCAAGAACACCGTGACTATCTATGCCGTGAGCAATGCAGTGCCCACGCTCAAGGATAGCTGCGTGATCACCCTGACCAACCCCACTGCCGAGGTCGTTGCTGAGTCGATCTCGCTCAACATCACCGAGTACACTGCCGAGCGCAATGGCGGCACCCTGCAACTGGTTGCTACCATCCTGCCCGAGAACACGACCAACAAGAGCGTGACTTGGACCTCGAGCAACGACTATGCTACCGTCGACGCCAACGGTCTGGTTACCATCAAGTCGCTCATCGACGGCGTGATGGGCAACAAGGCTCCCGAGGCTCCATCGGTTACCATCACTGCCACCAGCGTGAGCAATCCTGCACTGAGCGCAACTTGCGTGATCACCTACACCCAGGAGACTGGCGTCGACGACGTGACCGCTAGCAAGACTGTGAGCAGCGTGCGCTACTACAACGCTGCCGGCGTGGAGAGCACCCAGGCATTTGAGGGCATCAACGTGGTTGTCACCACCTATACCGATGGCACCACCGTTGTGACCAAGAAAGTCGTGAAATAATCACCGCAACCCCATTGCGGCTACGCAATAGCTAAAAACTCCCGGCTGCCACATTGCAGGCAGCCGGGAGTTTTGTTTTTATCATGAGATCACCACAGTGTCATCCCCAGTCGGCAATGCAGAGTAACACCGATGGTAACCATCCGAAATGAGCCGACTTTTTGAAGCCTTTTTTGACTGCGAACTTTGCGGCCAAAAAAGGCTATGTTTAATTTGAACGAGAACAACCGGTT
>OMUK01000058.1 GCA_900314215.1 uncultured Prevotellaceae bacterium | reverse complement strand
AAAAACGTTTTCTTCAGACAAATCGCTAAATTTGCACTTGCCAGTTGAGAGTAGGCGCATTCAACTGATGTGATATTAATGCAAAATGAAGGGGAATCATTGGAACATTGGGCGGTTTTTGCTAACTTTGGGGAAACCTAAAACTTTTCTCGATATGAAGACGATACTTTGCACCTTGATTCTTGCGCTTGCCAGCCTGGCGATGAGTGCTGCCCAGTGGCATGGCACATGGACGGGCACGCTCGATGTGGGTGTGGCCAAGATACCGCTTGTGCTCCACCTCGACTCGACAGGTGCCACACTCGACAGCCCGGCTCAAGGCGCCAATGGTATACCCTGCACGCTGCATGTGGGCGACAACGACATCGACATCACGATTGCCTCGATAGGCGCCGGCTATCGAGGCGCCATGGCAGGCGACAGCATCACGGGCACCTTCTCGCAAGGCGGCCAGTCGTTTGCCCTCACCTTCATGCGCAAGGTTGAGAGAATAGTTCATGGCCCGCGCAACTACGTCGAGGAGCAAGTCACCTTCGGGCACGACAACGTGACACTGGCTGGCACCCTCACCCTGCCCAAGGGCGCAAGCAGGGTGCCGGCGGTGGTGCTCATCACGGGCAGCGGGCCGCAAGACCGCGACGAGACTATCCTGGGCCACAAGCCCTTCAAAGCCATTGCCGACAGCTTGGGCAACCACGGCATCGCCGTGTTGCGCTACGACGACCGCGGCGTGGGCGGCTCGAGCATGGCCACGGGCTATGAGACCACACGCGACTTTGCCCTCGACGCCACGGCAGCAGTGCGCTACCTGCTCAAGCGCGCCGAGATCGACCCCAAGCGCACGGGCTACATCGGGCACAGCGAGGGCGGCACGATTGCCATTCTCAACCACGGCGACGTGGCCTTTGTCATCACCCTTGCCGCACCTGGCGTGAAAGGAAAAGACTTGTTGATCAAGCAAAACGAGATGATAGTGAGAGCTGCGGGAAGCGAGTGGACCCCGGCCATGGCAAGCATGGTCGACAGCGTGTTCACCCTCATCGACACCTGCCGCGACGAGGCTGTGCTCAAGAGCATGCTCGGCCGCTTCCCCGCCGTGAAAGGGCAGGTGAGCATCCTCGCCACGCCCTGGTACCGCACCTTCGTCCAGCTCGACCCCACGCCCTCGCTCAAGGCCATAGCCAAGAGCCGCCAGCCCATGCTGGCCTGCAACGGCGAGTGGGACGATCAGGTGAACTGCGACCAGAACCTGAGTGCCATAGCTCGATGGGTGCCCAGTGCCACAGTGAAGCGCTACCCGCAGCTCAACCACCTGTTTCAGCACTGCGACAAGCGCGAGCAGGCGCTCAACTACAGCGGCAACAGCGAGGACTTCAACCCACAAGTGATAGCCGACATCGTGGCCTTCATCAAGGGGCTGTAGCCAGCGGGGATGCAGAAAATCAGTAGTTCACTTTGGTTTTCACGTAGCCATGCTCGCGGCGGTACTTGCGCACGTCGCGGAAGAGGTCGGTGGCGTAGACAAAGTTGTTGAGGTCGTCGTTGTCCTGGTCATAAATCTCATCTTTGTTGCCCACCCAGCCCACGTGGCCGTGGTTGATGAAGATGATGTTCTCGCCAATTCCCATCACCGAGTTCATGTCGTGGGTGTTGATGATGGTGGTGATGCCAAACTCGTGGGTGATGTCCCACAGCAGCTGGTCGATCACTATCGAGGTCTTGGGGTCGAGGCCCGAGTTGGGCTCGTCGCAAAACAGGTATTTGGGATTCAGGGCTATGGCGCGGGCTATGGCGGCGCGCTTCTGCATGCCGCCGCTCAACTCGGCAGGATACTTGTTCTCGCTGCCCGTGAGGTTCACCTTGTCGATGCAGAACTGGGCACGCTCACGCTGCTCCTTGTCGCTCATATTTGAGAACATCATGAGCGGGAATTTCACGTTGTCCATCACCGTCTCGCTGTCGAAGAGGGCCGCTCCCTGGAAGAGCATGCCTATCTCCTTGCGCGTCTCCTTGAGCTGCGAGCGGTTCATCTTGGTCAAGTCGCGCCCGTCGTAGAGTATTTCTCCATTCTCGGGCTTGAACAGGCCCACGAGGCTCTTCACGAGCACGGTCTTGCCCGAGCCCGACTGGCCGATGATCAGGTTCACCTTGCCGTCGTAGAACTTGGCGTTGATGTCGAAGAGCACCTGGCGGGTGCCGTCGTCGAAATATTTGTCGAGATGTTTTACTTCAATCATAGCTTCCCAGTTGTTTATACCTCCTCTACATTAAGAAAATCGTGGTCATAATCACGTCGAAGACCAGGATGAGCACATTGGTGGTCACCACAGCGTCGGTACTGGCCTTGCCCACCTCTACCGAGCCACCCTTCACGGTGTAGCCATAGTAGGATGCTATCGACGATATCAAGAAGCCGTAGACCACCGACTTGATGAGGGCAAACCACACGTCGAATTGCTGGAAGTCGGTCTGGATGCCGAAGATGTAGGTGTCGGGGTCGACCAGCCCCGTGAAGCATATCGCATAGCCGCCAAAGAGGCTGGTAAACATGGCGATAATCACCAGTATGGGCATGACGGTGACCAGCGCCAGCACCTTGGGCATCACCAGGTAGCAGGCCGAGTTCACGCCCATGATGTCGAGCGCGTCGATTTGCTCGGTCACCCGCATGGTGCCTATCTCGCTGGCAATGTTCGACCCGATCTTGCCCGAGAGTATCAGGCACAATATGGTGGAGGCAAACTCCAGCACGATGATCTGGCGGGTGGTGAAGCCCACCGAGTAGCGCGGCAGCAGCGGGTTGCTCACGTTGAGCTTGATGAGCAGCGTGCACAAGCAGCCTATAAACAGCGACACCAGCAGAATGAGCGGTATCGAGTCGATTCCCAATTTATATATCTCGTTAAGATAGCGGCGAAAGAACTCTTTCCAGCGCTCAGGTATAGCCAGGCTGCGCCACATGAGCATGCAGTAGTCGCCAAACTTATCGAGCATCTTTAGTAACCCCATAATTCAAAATCTTTAGCAAAGAATATGCAAAGATAATCAAAAGATAGAAATTCCTCCTTCTTTCCAAGATATTTTCATGGCAAACTTTCGGCCTGCCCTTGTGCGTGTGTGGGGCGCTGGGCGCTGGGGAGGGAGAAAACAAAACCGCCCTCGACATCGATGTCGAGAGCGGCTTTGAAGATTGCGCGTCAAGGCGCTATAGAAATATTCTCATACGCTTCTAGCAAATGATTCTATGTGTAAAAAATTACAGAAATCTTGCTCATAATCACCAGCCTGCGGTCTGCGTGAGCTTGTAGCCACGATCGGCATAAGAGTTGATTTGCTGCTGGCCGATAGGAGCCATATACACGCGATCGAGGAATGCTTCACGCTTGCTTACCGACGTTGGGATCACAAAGCCCACCATGTCGGCCATGTTGGAGCCATTGTAGGTCACGATAGTGCCGTCGGCCTTCTCCACCTTGGTGGAATTGGCCGAGGGATAGGTTGGGTACTCGTGGGCGTAATCAACCCAGCAGCCCAGCATCGTGTCGGGATACTTCTCGTTGTCCATGTAGTCGAGCTTCTTCCAGCGCTTGAGGTCGAGCAGACGGCTGTGCTCAAACACCATCTCAAGGCGGCGCTCACGGCGTATCTCCCAGATGAGTGGGTCGACGGTGGGGTCGCGGTCGGGGTCGAAGCTAGCATTGATGTCGCTCAGCACCATGTGGGCAGTTTTCTTGAGGCCCTTGGCTTGAGCGGTGGCATCGAGTGGACGGTCGCGCAGCACGTTGATCGAGGCGTCGATGTCGGCTTGCGTCACTGCGCTCTCACCCATGCGTGCGAGCTCGGCCTTAGCCTCAATCCAGTTGAGCAGCACCTCGGCGTAGCGTATCACGGGAGCGTCGTTGGTGTTGGTGTTGGAGTTGTACTCAGAGTGAGTAGAGCGCTCGGCCGATGTCATGGCAATTGCGGCACGGTCGATAAACTTGTCCTGGTAAACCATCGTCGACGAACTCGGGTTGATGGTGTCCATAAACGAAGCCTCAAAGCGCGGGTCACGCGTGCGGGTCAAGTTCTTGATGCCGAAGTTGTCGGCACCGGCCACTGTCGAGGTCTTGTAGGGCTTTCCGTCGGTGCAGATCACCGACTTGAGGAAGGCCAGGTTCACACCGCTCTGCGACTCGCCCGAGTTGCTGTAGGAAGCAACGCAGTGGCGAATGCTGAGGGCTGCGTCGAAGTGCTGATACATCAGGCACTCGGTGTTGCCAGCCAGATCTTGCGAGCCAAAGACGTCGCGCAGCGGCGTGGCAATAGCGTAGCGGCCGCTATTCATCACCAGGGCAGCGGCATCACGGGCCAGCTCAAGATACTTTTGTGCATGAGCTTGGTCGCCATTGTGATACACTTGCCAAGTGCCCTCGAAGAGGAACCAGCGAGAAATGAAGGCTGCTGCCACATAGCGGTTGAGCAGGTCGGGACCATCGTTGGTGCGAATGTTCTCAAGGGCATACTTGCTCATCTCGTACACGCTATCCATCACCAGCAGGCGAGGATCGCGGTCCTTGTAGAGCTCGTCAAGGTCGGCAGTGCCAAGGGTGTGAGGATAATAAGGAACGTCGCCAAACACCTCAACCAGGCGTGCATAGGCAAAGCACTTGAAGAATTTAGCCACACCCATCCAGTGGTTGTAGGCCTCGGTCGAGAGCGAGCCGTTAGCTTTCATCTGATTCAGACGGTCGATATAGATATTGGCCTTGCGCACCCAAGCGAAATTCCACGATGGGCCGCTATATTGAGACATCCAAGAGATGCTCTCGCTGCTGCTGCCGCGGCTCGAAGGCACAGCGTCCTCAAAGGAAGCCTGCGCGCCTTGGCTGCATATGTCGTCGCTAAATGTGTAGCCACGGAAATAAGAATAGGAAGCCGACCAGCTCACTCCATAGCCAATGAAGTAGTTGCTGTAGAAGCCATTGGCATAGAGACGCGCATCACTCTCGGTGCGCCAGAATGTGGCATCGGTGGGATTTTCTCGAGGTTCACGGTTGATGACCTGGTCACACGAAGACAGGCCCAAACTGAGCAACGTCGCAAATATAAATAATATTTTCTTTTTCATCGTTTTATGTTTTATTAGAAGTTAAGCTGAATACCTACCGAGATATTCTTCATTGCAGGAGTACCCACACCAGTGCGGCCCGAGTTGTAGTTGCCGTTGTTGAACATCGACACACCACTCACCACTTCAGGATCTACAGGAAGACCATTCAGGTTGTCGTGGGTGAAGAGGTTCTCGGCTGCCACATAGAAGCGTGCCTTGCTGATGTAAATCTTCTTGGTGATATTGGCTGGGAGCGTGTAGCCCAGGGTGATGTTCTTGCAGCGCAAGTAGGCCATGTTGAGCAAGTACTTGCTTTGCACTTGCATGTTGTAGCCCTGGTTGCTTTCGCCCATGTTCCATGCTGCGGGATAGAAGGCATCGGTGTTGTCCTCGGTCCAGTAGTCGCCGGCAATTGCCTGAGGCATTGCGCCGTCGCCGCAGTTGAAGCCTGGAATCACAAGGAAGCCAGAACCCCATATCTTGCGGCTGCCCACGCCCTGGAAGAAGATCGAGAAGTCAACGCCATACCAGTCGGCGCCCACACGGAAGCCATACTCGTAACGAGGTGTGGAGTTGCCTATCACCTTCTTGTCGCCGTGTTTCTCGACCGTGTTGTCGCCGTACCATATGTCATGGTCGCCATCAAGGTCTTTGTATTTCACATCGCCAGGACCGAAGTGGAACTTGCCACTCTCGAAGCGATCTTGATACACGCCATTGGGGTCGCTCAGCTTGTTGACCAGTCGTGCATCGGGGTGCTCGGCCAGTGTGGTCTCCTTGCCGTGATAGGCATAGGTGGTCACGATTTTGCCGTTCTCGTCATACACGAAGTCGCTCTTCTGATAGAGGCGGTCGGTCTCATAACCCCAAATCTCGCCATAGGTCTTGCCATTGTACCAGCTGTCGACGTTGCGGCCAGTACCGTATTTTGTGATTTTAGACTTGGCGTCGCTCACGGTCACCATAGCGTTCACGCCAAGGCCATTGGCAAAACGGTGGTTGAAGTCAACCTCGATTTCCCAACCGCGGGTGCGTATGTTACCGAAGTTGCCCTGTGGAGCGCTTGAGCCATAAGTCAATGGAATACCTTCTTGAGGCACAATCATGTTCTTGGTGTCACGCTGATACCAGTCGAAGATCACACCCAGGCGGCCACCCCAGAACGAGATGTCGGTACCCAGGTCGAGCGTGGCAATGTCCTGCCAAGTGATGTCGCTCGACACAGCCGAGGGAGTGCCCACATAGATGAGGCGCGAGCCGTTTTGTATCCAGTTGGTCTGGCCCTGGGCCATAGTGGCGATATAGAGTGAGTTGCTCACCGATTGGTCGCCAATCTTGCCGTAGCTGCCACGCAACTTCCACGAGGTGAGTGCAGGCTTGGCCCAATTCATGAAGGACTCTTCGCTCACACGCCAACCTGCAGAGAACGACGGGAACCAGCGCCAGCGCAGGTCTTTGGGGAATTTAGAAGTGGCATCGTGACGCAGGTTGAACTCGAGCAGGTAGCGGTCCATGAGCGCGTAGTTCAAGCGACCGAACCAACCCAGCTGGCCGTCCCAGCTCTTAGAGCCACCCGAGGTCTGGGTGCCGGCAGTCTTGGAGAATGAGGGGTGGAGAATGTCGGTGAGGTTGGTTATCTGCGACCAGTTGTTCTCGCTTTCCCAGTCCACGCAGTTCATACCCAGCATCAGCTTCACATTGTTGATATCGTTGATATCCCAGTTGTAGTCGGTAGTGATGTTCCAAGTGTGACGCTTGGCGTTGGTCGTGCTGCGATAGATGTGGTCGGGGTTGGAGCCGTTGGCAGTGTATTGCACATAGGGCATGTCGTAGGCTGCATAAGCGCCCTCGGTGCCTGCGGGAACCACCTCGCCAGCGTCGTTCACATAGATTTGGTTGCCATTCTCATCCACACGCTTCACATAGGCGCTGCCGCCTGCCCAAGAGTTGTCCATTGTGAACTTGGTGCCTGGGCGGTTCCACACCTGATCCTCGGCTGCGTAGGTGTAGTCTACATTCACATGCCAATCCTTGGTGATGTTGATCGTAGTACCCAGGCTCACGCTCAGATAGGTGTTCTGAAGGTTGGCTGTGTTGGCATTCTTGACCTCGTTGTAAGGACTGCGTATGTCGCGGCCCCACTCGTCGTAGCCCATTGGGTAGGTGGTATCCCAGCGATAGAGATACAGCCAGGGGTCGGCTGTGGTGCTGTTGGTTGCATAGGCATAGCGCTTGTTGCGCAAGCTGTAGTTGAAGCCCGTGCGCACGGTCCAGTACTTGTTGATATCGGTGCTGATGCGAGCCGATGCGTTGTAGCGGCGGAAGTCATCGTGCTTGGCAGGGCGTATCAGTCCATTCTGGTCCAGGTAACCCAAGCCTATGCTATAGGTCGTGCGACCCGACTTGCCGTTGACCGAGACGCTGTGGCTCATAGAGGGAGTCCACTCGCGTATCATGTAGTCGTAGGGATCGAAGATACGCTTCGAGAAGCGGTACTTGTTGTTGTCGATATACCAGTCTCGGCCGTACACAAATGGGTCGTTCTTGCCAATCTTGCCGCCATAGGTGGCTTGCCACTCGCGTGCCTTCTCAAGACTTTGCTCATTCACAAACCAGAAGCCGCCATACACAGTGCTGCCCACGCGCTTCAGCGCGTCGACACGATAGGCGATACCGTCGACACCTGCCATTTCCATCTTCTTGGAAATGTTCTCCCAAGCGAAGTTGCCCGAGTAGCTCACGTCTACGTTGTCGGTCTTAGCGCCCTTCTTGGTGGTGATCAAGATTACACCGAAGGCTGCCTTGGCACCGTAGATCGAGGAGGCCGCAGCATCCTTGAGGACCGAGATGCTCTCGATATCCTCGGGGTTCACAATCTGAATTGAAGGAATCTCGACGTTGTCGAGCAGGATGAGAGGCTGCGTGCTGCCGTTGAGCGATGCCACCTGGCCACGAATCTTGATAGTTGGGTCAGAACCAACCTCGCCGTTAGGCACAACCACGCTTAAGCCTGGAGTCGTACCTTGCAGACCGCGGCCCACATCTGGGATCTGACGGCCCACGAGGGTCTTGTCGACGTCAACCGACGATACAGCGCCGGTCAGGTTGGCCTTGCGCTGCTGTCCATAACCCACGACCACCACGTCGCCAAGCAATTGGTTGTCGGGCTGCAGTTTCACATTGCCCACCTCGCTTTGGCTCAACACCACAGTCTTGTAGCCAATGTAGGAGATTTTGATCTTGCCATTGCTGGACGTACGCAACGAGAAGTTACCGTTGACATCGGTAGTGGTGCCTCGGGTAGTTCCCACTTCAGTGACACTAGCGCCTATGACAGGTTCGCCCTTGTCGTCGGTGATAGTACCTTTCACAATACCCGCCGAAGCGTGAGATGCTTGAGGTTCAGGGTCAGCTGCCGCATAGGCATAGCTTCCCATTGTGCCACAAGCCAGAAATAAAGCTCCTAAAAGAGCAAGCTTTCTTTTCATAGAGTACTTGTTTTTTGTTTGTTATACATCTTGTTAATTAGTAAAAACTAAGTTTCTGAAGTTTCAAGTTGTAATCACAAATCAAAATAGAAAACAAAAGTACATAACGGAATTTTGATAAAGATGATTTCAAAGGTCCATCACTAGCTCTCGCTTTTCTGAAATTGATTCACCACAAAATTAAGCATATTTTATAATACGCACAAAATAATCAGCGATTTTTTTAAAATTTATTTCTAAAGGCTAATATATATATAGGTGGCACCTTGGCTCTAAAAGATTCTTCATCACATGCGATATCATGAGAAACGAGAAGTTGCCTGCACATAGTTTGCGCTCCCGTTTGAATTCAAGCGAGAAAATAGATTGAGAAAGCCAGCAATTGCATCCTGCTCACTCTACCACCCAGCGCTCGATGTTGCGCTGCTCGCGGCTGAAGTTGGCGCCCACCTTGATCACCTGGCGGCCGTCGCTCTTGTAGGGGTCGGC